>NZ_KE148681.1:15929-24291 GCF_000410635.1 Comamonas sp. B-9 | reverse complement strand
CGGCCAGCGCGGCGCCCAGCGCAAACACCGCCGTGAACAGCCAGGCCTGGCGCACGCCCAAAGCGCCCACCATTTCGCGGTCCTGCGTGGCCGCGCGCACCAGCATGCCAAAGCGGCTGCGGTGCAGCAGCAGCCAGGTGGCGCCCAGCACCAGCGGGCCGACCGCGATCAAAAACAGGTCATAGGTTGGAAAGGCGCGGCCCAGAATATCAACCGCGCCGCCCAGCCCCGGCGCGCGCGGGCCCAGCAGCTCATCGGGCCCGCACAGCCACAGCACCGCATCCTTGATCACCAGCACCAGCGCAAAGGTGGCGAGCAGCTGAAACAGCTCGGGCGCCTTGTAGACGCGGCGCAGCAGCAGCACCTCGACCACGCCGCCCAGCAGCCCAACGGCGATGGCCGACAGCGGCAGCGACAGCCAAAAACCCCAGCCGCCCCCAAGGGGCGCCATGGCCTCGGCCAGCGCATAGGCCGCGTACAGCCCCACCATGTAGAAGGAGCCGTGCGCAAAGTTGACGATGCGGCAGACGCCAAAAATCAGCGACAGCCCGGCGGCCACCAGGAACAGCGACGAGGCGCCGGCCAGGCCATTGAGCAGTTGCACCAGCAGACCGGAAAAACTCATGCGCCTCCCTGCGCTTGTCGCCATGCCTGGCCGCTCTGGCGCCCCAGCCATCGGGGCATGCGCGCCCACCGACCTGCGGCGCTTGCGGGGGCCAGGCAGCGTTCCATCAGCTTACTGCGGACGCATCTTGCGCACTTCGTCATCGCTGGGCAGGTAGTCCTTGCCATCGCGGTAGACATAGTCCACCAGCTCGCCCTTGCCGCCCACGTTCTTGAGCTTGCCCACATAGGCGCCCATGGTCGACTGGTGGTCCTGCGCGCGCCAGGTGATCGGGCCAAAGGGCGACACGACCTGCAGGCCTTCAAAGGCCTTGATCAGCGCCTCGGTGTCGGTGCTGCCAGCCTTCTTGATGCCCTCGGCCAGCGACTTGATGCCGGCATAGCCAACGACCGAGCCCTGGCGCGGGTAGTCCTTGTACTTGGCCTGGTAGGCGTCAAAGAAGGCCTTGTGCTCGGGCGTCTTCAGGCTGTGCACCGGGTAGCCGGTGACGACCCAGCCATTGGGCGTTTCGGCCTTCAAGGTGTCGAGGTACTCGGGCTCGCCGCTCAGCACGCTGACGACCTCGCGGTCCTTGAACAGGCCACGCGTATTGCCCTCGCGCACAAACTTGGTCAGGTCGGTGGCAAACAGCACGTTGAAGATCGCATCGGGCTTGGCATCGGCCAGCGCCTGCACGACGCTGCCGGCATCGACCTTGCCCAGCACGGTGGCCTGCTCGGTGACAAACTCCACATCGGGCTGCGCCGCCTTCATCTGCGCCTTGAAGGTGGCGACCGACGACTGGCCGTACTCGTAGTTGGGGTAGACCAGGGCCCAGCGCTTTTTCTTGAGCTTGAGCGCCTCTTCGACCAGCATCGACACCTGCATATAGGTCGAAGGGCGCAGGCGGAAGGTGTAGGCATTGCCGTTGCTCCAGACCATCTTGTCCGTCAGCGGCTCGGTGGCCAGGTAGAAGAACTTGCGTTGCTTGGCAAAGTCGGTCAGCGCCATGCCGGTGTTCGACAGAAAGCCGCCGGCCAGCACATCGACCTTTTCGCGCGCGATCAGCTCCTCAGCCACGCGCACGGTATCGCCCGGGTTGGCATTGTCGTCGCGCGTGATCAGCTCGAGCTTCTTGCCGTTCACGCCGCCCGCGCGGTTGACCTCGTCCACCGCCAGCTCCATGCCGCGCTTGTAGGGCTCCAAAAACGCGGGCTGGTTCTTGTAGCTGTTGATCTCACCGATCTTGATGACACCGGCCGCCTGGGCAGCCGAGGCCCCCAGGCCAGCGAGCAGCAGCGCACTGGCCGTGCGGGACAACAGAGGGGTGCGGGCAGAAATACGCATGCAAAAGTCTCCAGGTGAGACCGGCCCCACAGCGGAGGCAGGCGCTGACAGTCAGGCCGCTATTGTGACGGCTTCCGCGCGCTGTGAACGCCCGGGACTGCAAAGGGCTGCCCGCATGCGGATCTGGACGCGGCTGCCGGTGCGGATGCCGATCAGGTTTTGACCGCTTGGTGCGATGGGTTTTGCTGCCTGCGGCGCCCTAGCCAGATCTTTTGACTAATTGCCATTCGATCACATGTATTCGTATTTCATCTAATACTAATCTTATTAAGAATTAGCCATCATCGGTTCCTCTCTCCCAGACTTTGGACCCGTGGGCATATGGCATTGATTCAGACCTTCATCGCGTTGCTTGGTGATAGCGCAGTTCTCCGCAGCCAGCAGGACCTGGCCGGCCATGTGACCGACTGGCGCGGGCGCTACCAGGGCCAGGCCCAGTGCGTTGTGTTTCCGTCGACGACAGCGCAGGTGGCGGAGGTGGTCCGGCTCTGCCATGCAGCGCAGGTGCCGGTGGTGGCCCAGGGCGGCAATACCAGCCTCTGCGAAGGCGCGATTCCGCGTGCCGATCTGCCCGAGACGGTGGTGATCAACCTGGGCCGCATGCGCCAGGTGCGCGCGGTCGATCCGGCCAACAACTCGATGGTGGTCGATGCCGGCTGCGTGCTGCAGACCGTGCAGGAGACCGCCCGCAGCCATGGGCGGCTCTACCCGGTGAGCCTGGGCGCCGAAGGCTCCTGCCAGATCGGCGGCAATATCGCGACCAATGCCGGCGGCACGGGGGTGCTGCGCTATGGCAATACCCGCGAGAACGTGCTGGGCCTCGAAGTGGTGCTGCCCGATGGCCGCATCTGGGAAGGGCTCTACGGCCTGCGCAAGAACAACACCGGCTTTGATCTCAAGCATTTGTTCATTGGCTCCGAAGGCACGCTGGGCATCATCACCGGCGCCACGCTCAAGCTCCACCCGCTGCCCACGGCGCGGGCGATGGCCTGGCTGGCGGTGGAGTCGCCCCAGGCGGCGATCGACATGCTGGCCCGTTTCCAGAGCCGCTGCAGCGCCTCGCTGTCGGCCTTTGAGATGCTCAACGATGTGCAGCTGAACATTGTGCTGAACCATGTGGCCGACCGGCGCGCGCCGCTCAGCCCCAGCTACCCCTGGCATGTGCTGGTGGAGCTGACCGACACCTGCGACGAGGCGCTGCTGTCCGCTGCGCTCGAAGAGACGCTGTCGGCTGCTGCCGAAGAGGGCCTGCTGCTGGATGCGGCCATCGCCACCAACGGCAAGCAACAGGCCGACTGGTGGGAGGTGCGCCACAGCGTCTCCGAAGGCAACAAGAAGGCCGGCATCGGCATCAACACCGACCCGGCCGTGCCGCTGTCGGCCATCCCGGCCTTCATCAGCCAGGCAACGGCTGCGGCGCACGGCATTGTGCCGGGCGCGCCCATCATCATCGTGGCCCACCTGGGCGACGGCAATGTGCACTTCATCCCGCAGCTGCAGTTTGCGCAGTGGCAGGCGCTCTCGCCCGCTGAGCAGGACCAGCTCTCGCACCGCGTCAAGCAGGCCGTCAACGAAGTGGCCTGCGCGCTGGCAGGCACCTTCAGCGCCGAGCATGGCATCGGCCAGGTGCTGACCGACGAGATGGCGCTGTTCAAGCCCGCCGTCGAGCTCGATCTGATGCAGGCCATCAAGCGCGCCATCGATCCGCAGCAGCGCTTCAACCCCGGGCGCCTGCTGCCGCCCGCCCCCTGATCCCACCCCTCCCTTGACTTCCCCTGCCTCTTCCTTCGAAAGGACACTTTATGACTGAGATCACTACCTCCCGTCGCACCGCACTGAAGGCGGCCGTGGCTGGCGCAGGCCTGATTGCTGCACCTGCCGTACTGCGTTATGCCCGTGCCACGTCCAAGCGTATCGTGGTGCGTGATGACGGCGGCATCTACACCAAGGCCTATGGCGCGGTGTACTACAAGCCTTTCACGCAGAAGACCGGCATCGAAGTGGTGGGGGTACAGGCAACGGCCGAGCCTGTGGCGCAGATCCGCAGCATGGTCGAGACCAAGAACTACACCTGGGACATGGCCAAGATCAGCCAGCCCGCCATTCTGCTGCTGACCGAAGGCGGCAAGGTGCTGCTGGAAAAGCACGGCCTGGAAAACGACCCCTTCGTCAAGACCATCCCGGCGCAGTACATGTCGCCCTACGGCGTGGGCACCAATGTCTACAGCACCGTGCTGGCCTACCGCGAAGAGGCCTTCAAGGGCCGCGCCGCGCCCAAGTCCTGGGCCGATTTCTGGAACGTCAAGGACTTCCCCGGCCGCCGTGGCATCCGCAAGCACCCGTTTGACACGCTGGAGCAGGCCGCGATGGCCTCGGGCGTCTCTGCTGCGCAGCTGTACCCGCTGGATCTGGACCGCGCCTTCAAGGCCCTCGATGAGATCAAGCCCAAGATCGATGTCTGGTGGAACTCCGGCGCCCAGGTCGAGCAGATGCTCAAGTCCGGCGAAGTCGACATGATCGCCACCTGGGTGTCGCGCCCGCAATCGGCCAATGCCGATGGCGCCAAGATCGGCATCGTCTGGAACCAGAACATCTGGGGCGTGGACAGCTGGTCCATCCTGGCGGGCACGCCCAATGCCGACGCCTGCCGCGAGTTCATCAAGTTCGCGTCCGAGCCCCAGCGCATGGCCTCGCTGACCCAGTACTTTGCCGCCGGCGTCACCCAGCCAGAAGCCTTCAAGTTCATCAAGCCCGAGCTGGCCAAGGAATCGCCCACCTATCCCGACAACATCAAGAACGGCGTGCAGATCGATGCCAAGTACTGGGTGGCCAACCAGGCTGCGGTGATCGAGAAGTTCAACGGCTGGGTGCTCAAGTAAGCGCTACCCGCCAGCGATGACGAAGCCTGCAGCGGCACGCCGCTGCAGGCATGTGGGAGTCTCTGCAAAGCTCCCTGCCCCGGGCGAGGGTTTTGCAGAGCCTCCGTTGGTTCATTCGTTGCACCCCGGTGCAATGGAGAAGATTGAAATGAAGAATATAAAACTGTCGATTGCGGGCCTGACCAAGCGCTACGGCTCCTTTGTCGCGCTGCACCCCACCAACCTGGAAGTGCCCGAAGGCGAGTTCCTGACCTTGCTGGGCCCTTCGGGCTCGGGCAAGACCACCTTGCTGAGCATGATCGCCGGCCTGTCCGTGCCCGATGGCGGCCAGCTGCTGATCAATGGCAAGGATGTGACCTATGGCGCGCCCTATGAGCGCGACATCGGCATGGTGTTCCAGAACTATGCGCTGTTCCCGCACATGACGATTGCCGAGAACATCGCCTTTCCGCTGAAGATGCGCAAGCTGGACCGCGCCACCGCGATGAAGCGCGCCATGGAGGCGCTGGAGCTGGTGCACCTGCCCCATGTGGCGCAGCGCTTTCCCAAAGAATTGTCGGGTGGCCAGCAGCAGCGCATTGCGCTGGCGCGCTGCCTGGTCTACAAGCCCTCGATCGTGCTGATGGATGAGCCCCTGGGCGCGCTGGACAAGAAGCTGCGCGAACACATGCAGCTGGAGATCAAGCGCATCCACCGCGAAGCCGGCACCACCATCGTCTATGTGACCCACGACCAGGAAGAGGCGATGACCATGTCGGACCGCATCTGCCTGATGAACGGCGGCCGCATCGAGCAGCTGGGCTCGCCCGCAGACCTGTACTTCCGCCCGCGCACGCCGTTTGTGGCCGATTTTCTGGGTGAGAGCAATCTGTTCAAGGGCACGGTGGTGTCCAGCCAGGGCGGCCAGGCCCGCGTGGCCTTGAACGGCACCAACACCGAGTTGCTGGCCTCGGCCGACCAGCCGCTCTCCACCGGCGCCAAGGTCTGCGTGATGGTGCGCCCGCAGAACATGGCCGCCGCCGCTGCGGCCCAGGGCGCCAGCGAGCGCTTCAGCGGCCAGCTGCTCGATACGATGATCACCGGCAGCCTCACCAAGCTCTACCTGAAGGCGCCAGCGCTTAGCAGCGAGCCGGTGGTGCTGTCCTTCCCGACCTCCATCGCCAAGCATGACCACGCGCTGGGCAGCACCTTGGACTTTGGCTGGTCCAGCAGCGACGCCGTGGCCGTCCCGGAGCCCGCATGAACAGCGCCGCCACCCCCCGTGCCGCCTGGGTGAGGCCGCTGATGATGGCCGCACCGCTGGTCATGCTGTTTCTGGTGCTGCTGGTCTACCCGGTGGGCCAGTTGCTGCTGCTGAGCATCTACAGCGATGGCAGCTTCAAGTGGAACAACTACAGCCAGCTGTTCAGTTCCTCGGTGTATCTGGACACCATGTGGATCACCTTGAAGATCTCGCTGGTCACGGCGCTCTTGTCCATCGTCGGCGGCTACCCGATTGCCTACCTGGTCTCGTCGCTGCAAAAGGACAAGAAAAGCCGCTGGGTGTTCTGGATTCTGCTGTCGTTTTGGACCAGCTTTCTGGTGCGCGCCTTTGCCTGGATCGTCGTGCTGGGCCGCAATGGCCTGGCCAACCAGCTGCTGCTGGCGCTGGGCCTGCAGGATGCGCCCTCGAACATGCTCTACAGCTTTGGCGCCGTGCTCGTGGGCATGGTCCATGCGCTGATGCCGCTGGCCGTGCTGACCATGCTCTCGGTGATGGAGAACATCGACCGCAACCTGCCGCGCGCCGCGCTCACCTTGGGTGCGCGCCCGGGCACGGCGTTCTGGCGCGTCTACTTTCCGCTGTCCATGCCCGGCGTGGCTGCGGGCGCCATCATGGTCTTTGTCACCGCCGTGGGCTTTTTCATCGTGCCCCAGCTGCTGGGCGGCCGCAAGGAGACCATGATCACCCAGCTGATCATCGAGCAGGTGATGCAGGTGATGAACTGGGGCTTTGCCGGCGCCATCTCGGTGCTGCTGCTGGTCGTCGTGCTGATCGTGTTTGCGATCTATGACAAGGTGCTGGGTCTGTCGACGATGACGGGCGCACAGTCGGACAAGAGCAACCACAGCAGCGGTTTCATGCGCCAGCTGTCCGAGATGGTGCTGGGCTTGCTCGGCAGCATCAGCGACCGGCTGATTGCGCTGGTGCCGCGCTCGCGCAAACGCGATCTGCAGCAAGGGGATTCCTTCGTGCTGCGCGCCAGTGTGGTGGCCCTGCTGGTGTTCCTGAGCGTGCCTGCACTGCTGATGATCCCGATCTCGTTTGCCGACAAGTCGGGCCTGAACTGGCCGCCCCAGGGCTTTACCCTGCAGCACTACCAGGACATGCTGGCCTCGCCGCTGTGGATCAACGCCACGGTGCGCAGCTTTGTCGTGGGCTTCTTTGCCGCGCTGGCGGCCATGGCCGTGGGCACGCCGGTGGCCTTCTTGCTGGTGCGCGGCCAGATGCGCGGCAAGGCCTTGCTGCTGGCCTTTGTGCTGTCGCCGCTGATCATCCCGCGCATGATCATTGCCGTGGGCATGTTCTATTTCTTCTCCAAGGTGGGCCTGGTGGGCACCTCGCTGGGCCTGGTGCTGGGGCATACCGTCATCGCCATCCCCTATGTGGTGATGACCATGATGGCCGTGCTGCGCAACTACGACACGCGCCTGGACATGGCCGCCCAGAGCCTGGGCGCGCGCCCCTGGCAGACCTTGCGCTACGTGACCTTCCCGATCATTGCCGCCGGCCTGACCTCGTCCTTCCTGTTTGCCTTTGCCACCTCGTTTGACGAGCTGACCATCTCGCTGTTTGCCTCCGGGGGCCTGAGCTCCACCCTGCCCAAGCAGTTCTGGGATGAAGTGACCCTGCAGATCTCGCCGGTGATTGCCGCCGTCTCGACCTGCCTGTTCGCCTTCATTGGCATTTTGATCACCTGTGCGGACTGGCTGCGTCGCCGCTCCGCCGCTTCTTTGAATTGATGAACCATGACTACACGTATCACCTCTGAGCAACTCCGCGGCATCTTTCCGGCACTGGCCACGCCCGTGACCGCTGACGGCCAGATCGACACCCAGGCCGTGCGCGCGCTGCTCGACCACCTGCAAGGCAGCGGCATCAGCGGCACCGTGCCACTGGGCGGCACGGGCGAATACGGCGCGCTGTCGCGTACCGAGCGAGCCCGCATGGTGGCCACGGTGCGCGAGCACCAGGCCGCCGACCTGCCGGTGCTGGCCGGCGTGCTCGACCCCGGCTACCACGACGCCATTGCCTCCGGCCAGGCGCTGGCCGATGCCGGCGCGGATGCGCTGATGCTGCTGACGCCCTACTACACCACGCCATCGCAGCAAGGCATCCGCGACTACTTCATGCGCTATGCCGATGCGTCGCCGCTGCCGGTGGTGATCTACGAGATCCCTTACCGCACCCGCATCTCGATTGCGCCCGAAGTGCTGCATGAACTGTCGCGCCACGAAAACATCATCGGCATGAAGGCCTGCAACACCGACA
>NZ_KE148681.1:0-15884 GCF_000410635.1 Comamonas sp. B-9 | reverse complement strand
CTTTGCGGTGCTGAGCGGCGAGGACACCATCTTCCCCGCGCAGATGCTCTGCGGCGCCCAGGGCGGCATCATCGTGACGGCCAATCTGCTGCCCAAGACCTGGACCCGCATGTACGAACTGCTGACCAGCGGCAAGACCGAAGAAGCACTGGCCCTGCACCAGGAGCTGATTGGCCTCTTGGACCTGGCCTTTGCCGAGACCAACCCCGGCCCGATGAAGTCGGTCTGGGACCTGGTGGGCGTGCAGGCCCCGCACCTGCTGGCCCCGCTGGTCGACTGCAACCCCGAGCTGTCCGCCCGCCTGCGCCAGGCGCTGGCGACCCGCCTGCAGGCCGAGCGCCAGCTGGCCTGAGCGAGCATCCGCCATGCTGCCCGCCATCAAAGACTACCGCGCGCTGGCCCGCCGGCGCCTGTCCCGCTTTGCCTTTGACTACCTCGAAGGCGGCGCCGAAGACGGCCGCAGCATGGCCCGCAACCTCGCCTCCTGGGGCGATGTCACCTTCTTGCCGCGCACGATGGTCGATGTCAGCCAGGTGGATACCAGCATCACCTTGTTTGGCCGCAAGCAGGCGATGCCCGCTTTTGTGGGCCCGACCGGGCTCAACGGCCTGTACTGGCCGCAGGCCGAGCAGGTGCTGGCCCGCGCAGCGCATGCCGCCGGCCTGCCCTTTGTGATGTCGACCGCCTCCACGTCGCTGTTGGAAGATGTGCGCGCCGCCAGCCCGGGCGATCTGTGGCTGCAGCTCTATGTGCAAAAGGACCGGCGCATTGCGCAGAGCATGATGGCGCGCGCGCAGGCGGCGGGCTTCAGCGCGCTGATGCTGACGGTGGACACCATGGTGCATGGCAAGCGCGACCACGATGTGCGCAACGGCTTTCGCATGCCCGTGCCCTGGACGCCCCGGCTGCTGGCCGACCTGCTCAGCCACCCGCGCTGGTGCCTGCGCATGCTGCGCCAGGGCGGCTCACCGCAGCTGGTCAACCTGGCGCGCAGCGCCGGGGTAGAGAGCAATATCCAGAAGCAGGCCGCCGCGATGAGCCGTGAGATGGACATGGCCCTGCGCTGGGAAGACCTGGCCTGGGTGCGCCGCCACTGGCAGGGCCCGGTCATCGTCAAGGGCCTGCTGAGCGCGGGCGATGCCCAGCGTGCGCTGCAGGCCGGCGCCGATGGCATCGTGGTCAGCAACCACGGCGGGCGCCAGCTGGAGTGCGCACCCGCACCGATGGCGCAATTGCCGCAGATTGCCGACGCCGTTCATGGCAAGATGCATATCTTTGTCGATGGCGGGGTGCGCCGAGGCAGTGACATCGCCAAAGCCCGGGCGTTGGGGGCCGATGCCGTTCTGCTGGGGCGCGCGCCCCTCTACGGACTGGCCTCGCGCGGGCCCCAGGGCGTGGCCGAGGTTCTGGAGATACTGCGCGCCGAGCTGGAGACCACCCTCCGATTGCTGGGCGCCCCACAGGCCACCAGCCTGGACGCGACCTTTCTGCAAAAATACTAGACAGTGACCCGAGACAGCCGCTTTTTACGATGCCTAAAACCACACACAGCATTGCCGAGCCCGTAGCAAGCGTTGAACCCACCGCCCGTGAATCCTCATTGTTTGTCGGCTCGCTGGCCAAGGCCTTCCAGGTGCTGGAGGCCTTTCGCGACACCCACCGCGAGATGTCGCTCGCCGAGATTGCCCGCGCCGCCCAGCTCGACCGCAGTGCCACCCAGCGCATCATCTTCACCCTGGAGAAGCTGCGCTATATCCGGCGCCTGCCCGGCTCCAACCTCTACACGCTCGCGCCCGAGGTGCTGCGCCTGTCCTACAACTACCTGCGCTCGCAACGCATCGTCGAGCGCGCCTACCCTTATCTGATCGAGATGACCCACACCTTGGGCGAGACCTCGAACCTGCAGGAGATGGATGGCAACGAGGTGGTCTTTATCGCCAAGGTGCCGGGCCGCTACATCTACAACTCGGACTTTGCCGTGGGCTCGCGCCTGCCTGCGGCCTATACCGCCTCGGGCCGCGCCATGATGGCCAAGCTGCCGATGGACGAGCGCCTGCGCTTGATCGAATCGACCCCACTGGTCAAGATCACCGCGCAAACCATGACCGACCCCGAGGAGCTGCTGCGCTGCATCGAAGACGCCGAGCGCGACGGCTATGCGATTGTGCAGAACCAGACCGTGGTGGGCGATATCTCGGTGGCCGCCGCCATCACCGGCCGGGGCGGTGTGCCCATTGGCGCCATCACCATCTCGGCCCCCTCCACCCGCTGGGGCACGGCCAAGGCCGAGGCCGAGCTGCTGCCCCATGTGCTGCTGGCGGCGACCTCGATCTCCAACATCCTGGATAACTTCTAGACCACTGGTCTTATTGCGATAGGTCGAAAATAGGCCCTAAACGCTGAAAAACCCCGCTCACAACGCGCCGATATGTCCATATGACGTTTAAGTTGTATGAATAGTGAACAATAGCGTTTATAGATATACACAAGACCAACTGACTACTGCACTGCTATGAGCGCCTTTCTCGAAGAACGTGTCCTGTCTGTTCACCACTGGACCGATCGTTTGTTCTCCTTCACGACCACCCGTGATCCCGCGCTGCGTTTTTCCAGCGGCCACTTCACGATGATTGGCCTGAAGGTCGATGGCAAGAACCTGCTGCGCGCCTATTCCATCGCCAGCCCCAACTACGAGGAGCACCTGGAGTTCCTGTCGATCAAGGTCGATGACGGCCCGCTGACCAGCAAGCTCCAGCACATCCAGGTGGGTGACACCATCATCGTCGGTAAAAAGCCCACGGGCACCTTGCTGGTCGATTACCTGCTGCCGGGCAAGAACCTGTACCTGATCGGCACCGGCACGGGCCTGGCGCCCTGGCTGTCGGTAGCGCGCGACCCCGAGACCTATGACCACTTCGAAAAGGTCGTTGTGGTGCACGGCGTGCGCCAAGTCCAGGAACTAGCCTACCAGCAGCTGCTCGAAGAAGAGCTGCCCAACCACGAATTCCTCGGCGAAATCGTCAAGGACAAGCTGGTCTACTACCCGACGGTGACGCGCGAGCCTTTCCGCAACCAGGGCCGTATCTCCAACCAGATCACTGCCGGCACCTTCCCGCAGAACATCGGCCTGCCCGAACTGAACCCGGACTCCGACCGCGTGATGCTCTGCGGCAGCCCCGCAATGCTCGCCGAGCTGAAGGAACTGCTCGAAGCCAAGGGCTTCAAGGAAGGCAATACCTCGACACCCGGCGACTTTGTCGTCGAGCGCGCCTTCGTCGAGAAGTAAGCAGCGCCCCGCTCGCCCAGCAAAAAACGACCCTCGGGTCGTTTTTTGTTGCCTGCAGCGCAGATTAGATCAGCTGCTCGGTGTAGAAATTGCCACCGTGGTAGAGCAGCGGTGGCACACCCACCACATGCTGGCAGTGCGCCACCTCGCCAACCAGGATCACATGGTCGCCCGCATCATGGTGCGGGCCGTTGCGGCACTCAAAGCTGGCAATGGCGCCGGCGAGCAGCGGCACGCCGGTCACGCCCACTTCATACTCCACGCCCGCCCAGCGGTCGATGCCCTTGCGGCTGAACTGCAAGGCCAGCTCCTTCTGGTGCGCGCCCATCACATTGATCGCATAGTGGCTGACGGTCTCGAACACCGGCATCGAGCTGGCAGTCTTCATCAGGCTCCACAGCACCAGTGGCGGCGTGAGCGATGCGGAATTGAAGGAGCTGATGGTCAAGCCGACCTTGTTGCCATCGGGCGCCAGCGCCGTCACCACCGCCACCCCGGTGGCGAACTGGCCCAGCGCATTGCGAAACTCACGTTCGGAAAACGAGGCAGAAACAGGCGATTGCAGGTGTTCAGGGGGGAGGGAGCGGTTCACGGGGCAGGCAGACGGCAGGGGCAGACGCCATGCCGTCAAAAGCATGGATAGCGGTCATTATCGGCCAGGGGGCGAGGCCCCTGCGCGCGTAGGTGCTTGAAAACAAGGCAGGCGGGCCGCATCTGCGGGGGAAACACACGGCGAGAAGCAAACCTATGTCCTTGATTCCCAACTTCGCGATGCTCGGCAGTGGCCCGACGGTGCTGATGCTCCACGATGCCGACACCGACCACCTGGGCTTTGCCCCGCAGGTGGAGCTGCTCGCCAGCCAGGGCTACCGCGCGATCGCCTGGGACATGCCCGGCTACCATGCCAACCCGCCGCCCTATGGCGGCTACAGCCTGAAGGCGCTGGCCGCCACGGCGGACGGCCTGCTCGAAGCGCTGAAGATTGGCCGCGCCCATATCGTTGGCCATGGCATGGGCGCGATGGTGGCCGCCGAGCTGGCCCTGCGCCACCCCACCCGCGTGCGCAGTCTGAGCCTGGTGGCCGGCGGCCCGGCGCTGGAGGCGGACAGTCAGCAGCACTGGGTGCAGACGCGCCAGCAACTGCTGGCCCAGTGCCAGCAGCAGGCCAGCACCGAGGCGGTGCAGATGCAGCGCTTTGCCGAACTGCTGGTGCAGCTGCAATCGGGCCAGCAGGCCTTGCCCGAAGGGCTGCAGCTGGCGCGCCACGCAATCACCCAGATCCAGCCGCTGGCCTATGGCCGCATGCTGGAGATGCTGGCCGGCCCCAGCACCCTGGCCGAGCGCCTGCCCCACCTCAGCCAGCGCTGCCTGCTGGTGAGCGGCGGCCAGGATGTCTGCATGCCGCCCCAGCGTATGCAGGCGCTGGCAGACCAACTGCCCGACGCTCGGCATGCCTGCCTGGAGGGCGTTGGCCACTGGCCCCAGCTGGAGAGCCCCGATGCCTTTGAAGGCCTGCTGCTCGACTTTTTGGCGACCCAGCGCGCCACGGTGCACTAGGAAAAACCCGTAAACCGGCGGCCTGCGGCGGCGGTTTGCCTCTGCAGGTGGTTGACTTGCCATCCTGGCAATGCAGGCCGCTTGGCGCCACCGGGGCAAAAAACTGGCATGCTATGGGGTTTGGCGTGCAGCCCGTCACTTTCCTGGAGCCTCTCCAGGCTGGCGGACGGCCACCATGATCGGCAGCGGCTCCCCACAGGACGCTGCTGTCCCTGTTGCCAACTGAAGGATTAGTCCCGTGTCCCCCTCCTCCCTGACCTTTGCCGTCACCCCATCGAGCCAGCCACGCAGCGCCCAAGAGCGCGCCAAGATTCTGGACAACCCGGGTTTTGGTCTGCACTTCACCGACCACATGGTCTCGGTGCACTGGGACAAAGAGGGCGGCTGGCGCGATGCGGCCGTGACCCCGTACGGCCCGATTGCGCTGGACCCCGCCGCTGCCGTGCTGCACTACGGCCAGGAAATCTTTGAAGGCATCAAGGCCTACCGCCATGCCGATGGCTCGGTCTGGACCTTCCGCCCCCAGGCCAATGCCGAGCGCCTGCAACGCTCCGCCCGCCGCCTGGCGCTGCCGGAGCTGCCGGTCGATATCTTTGTCGAATCGCTCAAGCAGATCATCGCCGTGGACAAGGACTGGGTGCCCAGCGGCAACGAAGCGAGCCTCTACCTGCGCCCCTTCATGATCGGTGACGAAGTCTTCCTGGGCGTGCGCAGCGCCCACAAGGCCACCTACTACGTGATCGCCTGCCCCGCCGGCCCCTACTTTGCCAAGGGCGTGGCGCCCGTGGCGATCTGGCTGTCCACCGACTATGCCCGCGCGGCCAAGGGTGGCACGGGTGCCGCCAAGTGCGGCGGCAACTATGCCGCTTCGCTGCTGCCCCAGCAGCAAGCCCAGGACAACGGCTGCTCGCAAGTGCTGTTCCTCGATCCTGCCGAAGGCAAGTACCTCGAAGAGCTGGGCGGCATGAATGTGTTCCTGGTCTACGGCAAGCAAAACAAGCTGGTCACCCCCGCGCTGTCGGGCAGCATTCTGGAAGGCATCACGCGCGACTCGCTGCTGCAGCTGGCACGCGACCGTGGCATGGTGGTCGAAGAGCGCAAGATCGCTGTTGACGAGTGGAAGCAAGGCGTGGCCTCCGGTGACATCACCGAAGTGTTTGCCTGCGGCACCGCTGCCGTCATCACCCCCATCGGCCAGCTCAAGGGCGAAGGCTTCTCGGTGGGCGACCTGTCGGCCCCGGCTGGCGAAGTCACGATGGCCCTGCGCAAGGAACTGACCGATATCCAGTACGGCCGCGCCCCGGACCGCCACGGCTGGCTGGTGCGCCTGGACGCCTGATCCGTCCGCAATAAACGCTAAAAGGGCCGCACACTGTGCGGCCCTTTTTCATGGCGTTGTCCGTTGCCGTTCAGGCGGCGACTGCGGCCCGGCGCTTGGCTTCGCTTTCATAGCCGTAGAAGCCAAACTGCATCTCTGGCATGCGGCCACTCACCAGCTCGGCCATGGCCTTGCCGCTGCCGGCGCCATGGGTCCAGCCCAGCGTGCCGTGGCCGGCATTGATCCAGAGCTTGCTGATCTTGGTGCGGCCAATGAACGGGATATTGGTCGGCGTAGCAGGGCGCAGGCCGGTCCAGAACTGCGGGTTGCCGCCCTGCTCGGGCAGGCGGGTGTCGCAGACGCCGGGCATCAGCTCCTCGATGCGGCGCGCCAGCATATGGCAGCGGGCCTTGGCCAGCGGGCTGTCCAGCGAGCTGTCAAAACCGTTGAGCTCGATGGTACCGGCCACGCGCAGCTCATTGCCCAGGCGGCTCATCGCCAGCTTGTTGCCATCATCAATGCAGCTGACAAAGGGCGCAGCTTCGGGCTTCAAGATCGGCAGAGTGGCGCTGTAGCCCTTGCCCGGGTAGATGGCGACATTCAGGCCCACGGTGCGCAGCAGCGGCGCGGTGTAGCTGCCGCAGGCGACGATGACGGCATCGCCCTGCAAGGTGTGTGGGCTGCTGTCGGCGCCCGCTGCGGTGGCGCGCACGGTGACGGAATCGATCGCGCCGCCGGCCACATTCAGCCGCTCGACCCGGTGGTTGTAGAGAAACTGCACGCCGCCCTGGGCGCAGAGCTGGGCGAGCTTTTGCGTGAACACGCGCGCATCGCCGCTCTCGTCGCTCTCGGTAAAGGTGCCACCCTTGATCTGCGCGGCATAGGGCTTGAAGGCGGGCTCGATCTTCAAAAACTCTTCGGTGCTGACCATGCGGCGGTTCACCCCGTACTGGCGCATCAGATCGACGGCCATCTGCGCATCCTGCACCGCTTCGTCGCTGGTGAAGAAGTGGGCGATGCCGCGCTCGAGCCGGTTGAACTGGATGCCGGTCTGCGCCACCACGGCCTTCAAGGCGTTGTGGCTGTAGGCACCCAGCGCGACGATCTGCTGCACATTGCGGGCAAAGGAGCGGTCATTGCACTCGGCCAGAAACTGGGTGAGCCAGCGCCATTGCTGCGGATCGGCATGGGGGCGCAGCAGCAGCGGTGCCTCCTTGTCGAACATCCACTTGAGCGCCTTGAGCGGGGCATGCTTGTTGGCCCAGGGCTCGCAGTAGCTCACCGAGATCTGCGCGGCATTGGCATAGCTGGTCTCCAGCGCCGCGTCCGGTTGGCGATCCACGACGGTGACGTCATGGCCGAGTTGCAGCAAATGCCAGGCAGTGCTGGTGCCGATGATGCCGGCGCCGAGGATGATGACTTTCATGGCTCTCAGTGTCTGGCATCTTGGCTGTAACATAAAGTGCAATTAAACTTCTTCAAGATTCATCAGTTCTGCTAATACTGGAGCCCCATGAGCAACCTGGACCCGATCGCGCTGGAATGCCTGGCCGCCGTGATTGAAGAAGGCGGTTTCGAGAAGGCCGCGCTGCGCCTGAATGTGACGCAATCGGCCGTCTCGCAGCGGCTGCGCGCGCTGGAGGCGCAGATCGGCTCGGTGCTGGTGGTGCGCAGCCGCCCGCTGCGGCCCACCGCTGCCGGCCAGCTGCTGCTCAAGCACACCCAGCAGCTGCGGCTGCTGCGCACCGACCTGGAGCAGGAGCTGCACAGCCTGCTGCCCCACGCCATGGGCCGCAGCGCGCATGACGAGGCCATCTCGATTGCCATCAATGCCGACAGCATTGCCACCTGGGCGCTCGATGCGCTGCAGGACATTGCGCTGCAGCAGCTGCCGCTGGAGATCATCACCGACGACCAGGACCACACCTTGGAGCTGCTGCGCACCGGCGAGGTGCTCGGCTGCGTCACCACCATGCCGCAGGCGCTGCGCGGCTGCCGCGTGACCGCGCTGGGCGCCATGCACTACATCGCCGTGGCAGCGCCCAGTTTTGCCCAGCAGCATGTGCCGCAGGGCATCAACCGCAGCAACTTCAAGCACCTGCCGTTTCTCAGCTACAACCGCAAGGACGACATGCAGCGCGTGTTTGTCGCCCGCGCGATGGGCCTCAAGACCGTCGGCCTGCACCAGCTCTATGTGCCTAACTCCGAAGCCCAGGTGCGCGCCGTGGCTGCTGGCTGGGGCGTGGGCGTGGTGCCCGAGCTGCTGGCCCGCCCTTATCTCGCCGATGGCCGCCTGGTCAATGTGGCCGAGGCCCAGGTGCTGCGCGTTGACCTGTACTGGCACTGCTGGAACCTGCAGTCGGCCTTGCTGGGCGCCCTGAGCGACGCGATGGTGCACAGCGCCAAGAGCAGCCTGGCGCCGCCCACGGCCGCCGCGCGCGCCACCGTCAAGGCATAAAAAAAACTGCCTGCACCCCAGGGGGATGCAAGCAGTTTCCGGATGTCCACAGGCATTCATCGCACCGGTGGTTCCATCCCTCCCTCATCAGTGAAATCCATTGCTTGTGCAGTATCCACGCCAAGTATTGCTATATGGTGAATAGCAAATGACAGACGCATGATCTGATCCATTTACCGAATCAGCAATACCGGCAGCTTGCTCTCGGCCAGCACCTGGGTCGCCACCGAGCCCAGCACCAGCTTGGCCAGCGCACCATGGCCCCGGGTGCCCATGATCAGCAGGTCATAGCCACCCTTATCGGCCGTCTCGGCAATGGTCTGCGAGATCGGGCCGACAGCAGTCTCGGCCACGGCCTTGACCTGGTGGGCGGCCAGAAACTCCTGCACCGGCACCAGCACCTTCTGCGCCTCTTCGCTGTGGTAGTCATCCACCAGCGCCTTGCCCAAGGCCTTGGCGGCCCGGGGCGGCAGCAAGGGCTGCACCGTGAGCACCGTGTAATGGTGGTTGGGCGTCAGCCACTCTGCGTGCGCTGCCAGGTAATCGAGCATCTTCTGGGTGTAGGGGCTGCCATCAACGGCCAACAAAATACGCATGCCTTGACTCCTTCAAAAAGGGGTGAGGGACCCAACACCGGTGGCGCCACCAACGCTGGACTGTGGCCTGGCAAACCCGCGCTCCATCAGCGAGAACGCGCTTTTCAGGCTAAATCATGTGTATCAGCTTATAGATTTACCGTCAAACGGGCATTGATGTGCATCAGGCGCGGCGATAAATTTAGGTAAAAACCCTTGGATTTGATCGAAGATGCTAAGCACGCCTCAGAGAAGAACTGTCGACGTAAACGTTTTGCTGCTGAAATGCGCCTCAATAACTGTTTTAGGGACACGGTATGCAAAATGGAGATGAATACGCGGGATATAAGCGGCCGTTCAAGACATGGCGGCGCCGCAGAGGCTAGTCAGCGCCAAGCACACAACCGCAACCTTACCCATGTTGTGGAGCCGCGCGAGAAGTGGTGGCGCGCTAAGCAGTCCCTGAGAGCCTGTCGCTTTACACCCGCACCAAGCAATGCGGATTGAAGCTTTCCTGCTCGCCCTTGCGCGCATAGCCCAGCGGGTTGGCCACCACCCGGCATTGCCAGGGGTGGCCATCGCTGTGCTGGCCTTTGGCCACATAGTCGCTGGGCGCATGCAGATGGCCGTGGATCCAGAGGTCGGCATAGGGCAGCAGGTCATCGAGCACATTGCAAAAGCCGGCGGTGCCCGGGGTCAGCCCATAGCGCGGGTCGGCGCTGCGCAGGCTGGGCGCAAAGTGGGTGATGACGACGGTCTTGCCGTCAAAGGGCTCGGCCAGAGCGGCGCGCAGCCATTCCTGGCAGCGCAGCGCTTCGTCGCGCATCTCGGCGGCCAAGAAGGGCTGGCCATTGCGCTGCATCTGGGCCTTGGTCAGGTAAAAGTTCGCGGCCTTGAAAGCCTTCTCGCGCTGCTTCATCAGCGCACCCAGCTCGGTCACGCCGTTGTGCAGCGCAATGGCGTCGTAGTCGGACCAGAGCGTGGTGCCAATAAAGCGCACGCCGTCGATGACCAGGGTGTCGCAGTCGAGCATGGTGATGCCCAGCTTTTCGCAACTGGCACGCAGGCGCAGCCGGGCGGTATCGAAATCCTGGTTGTCGAACTCATGGTTGCCGGGCACCAGGATCACCGGTTCGGGCCAATGGCCGCCGGCCTGTTGCGGGCTGAACTGGGTGAGGCCAAAATCGGCATCGTCCAGCATCGAGCCATTCTGGTAGGAGCCAATGTCGCCGGCCAGCACCAGCAGCTGGGCACCGGGCGCAGGCTGGGCACGGAAATGGGGGTGGGTCTCCAGATGCAGGTCGGACAGAATTTGCAGGTGCATGGTCGCCAAGCCTACCATGGGCTTTGGCGCCTTGCAGCCCCGCTACATCGGTAATTCCAGGTCAGGAAAAGCCGCCCGGGCCGAGCGCTCCAGCGCGTGCAGCATCCATTCCAGCGCCGAGGGCGGAATATGCCCGCTGCGGCTGCGCCAGAGCGCATCCACATGCACGGCCTCCACGCGCAGCGGCAGCGGCTGGAAGGCCAGCAGATCGGCGATGCCGGTGGCAGGCACAAAGTGGCGCGGCAGGACGGTCAGCAGATCGGTGCGCGCCACCACGCGGGCGGCGGTGAAGTACTGGTTCACCGTCAGCACCACCCGGCGTTTGCGGCCGATCGATGCCAGCGCCTCGTCCAGAAAGCCAAAGGGCTGGCCGGAAAAGCTCACCAGCATATGGCGCGCATCGCAGTAGCGCTCCAAAGTCAGCAAGCCCTCACTCAAAGGGTGATCCTTGCGCATCACGCAGAGGTATTCGCCGTCATAGAGGCGCCGGCTCTCGAAATCCACCAGGTCCCCCGACTGGGCGCGGGCCGTCATCTCCGCGAGCACAAAGGGGAAATAGCCCACGGCCAGGTCGGCGGTCTCGGCTTCCAACTCCTCGCGCGGATCCCGGGTAGTGAGTGGTTGCACATGCACAGAGACGCCTGGTGCCTCGGTCTCCAGAATATGCATCAGGCTGGGCAGCAAGGTGGCGGCGGTCGCATCGGCCATCGCCACGACAAAGGCCTGGGTCGCATGGGCGGGGTCAAAGCGCTCCGGTGCAAAGCTGGCCTGCAGGCGCGCCAGCGATTCGCGCACCACCGGCCACAGCGCATTGGCCAGCGGCGTGGGCTCCACACCCTGGCCGCTGCGCACCAACAGCTCGTCATGCAGCGCCTCGCGCAGGCGCCGCATCGCATTGCTGACTGCCGGCTGGGTGATGGCCAGCTTGTCGGCCGCCCGGGTCAGGCTGCGCTCATTCATCACCTCGTCGAATACACGCAAGAGGTTCAGGTCCAGGTGCCGAAATTGGTGGGGCAGCATTTTCAATCCTTTGCAACGCTGGGCGAACCGCAATACATCACTGGCATGAATGATACAGATTCAAAAGATAAATTTGAGAACGTCTAGGGTAAACCCTATACTTCGTTCATCGCTTCAAAGAAGCATTAATACCAAAGACATCCATCATGACCAACAGTTTTGTACACACTGACATGGCTACCGAACACACGGGCGTTCTGCGTGTGGAACGTGCTGCTGAACATCTCAAGACCACCTTCGGCACCAAGGGCGTTGGCGCATCGCTGATGCTGGCCGCGCTGGTCGCTGCCGTGCTGGTGGTTGCTACCCGCCTGGTGGACTCCGTCGCTGGCGGTAGCCACTGGATCGCTGGCTGGGCCCTGCTGTGGGCTGTCGCCTTTGTCGCCATCGCCCTGCTGGCCGCCCCTGCCCGCAACCTGAGCAGCAGCCTGCGCGCCGCCCGCCGCAGCTGGGACGAAGGCCACCGCCGCGCCCTGGAAGACGACAAGACCTGGCAAGTGGCCCTGCAAGACAGCCGCGTGATGGCTGACCTGAACCGCGCCATGAGCGACGCAGCGGTTTCGTTCTACCACAAGAACTACTGATCAACGCCGGGGTTCCTCCAGAGCCCCAGCGCCGGCAGCCACGATCTGCCTTTTCAAGAGCCACGGCATGCCGTGGCTTTTTTGTTGCTGGTGGCTGCATCTCATCCAAAGTGGATCAGCGGTTTGGGATTGCGGAACACCTCCGCCTGCGCAAGCCGCAGGTGCTAGGAAAACGCTTGGCAAGCACTTTCCTGCCCCGCAACATGCTGGCTGTATGCAACAAACCACAGTTCCATCGATGCGCTGACGCTGAGTCCAAGCGCGCTCACAACAAACCAAGCACCCAAAACAAAACCCCGCATGCCTAAAACATGCGGGGTTTTGCTGTGTTGCGCTATCCCAGCCACTGGCAGCGGGGCTACCAGCGAGCTCGCCAGCTACCGATCAAGCAGCGACCAGGCGCTTTTCCAGATCGGCCTTGATGTCCAGCAGCGCCTGGGGCAGGCGCTGGGCCAGGTGGTCGAAATGGGCCTGGTGCGATGCCAGCTCTTCGGTCCAGACGGCGGTGTCGATGTTGGTGACGGTCTTGAACTGCTCGGCATTGAAGTCCAGGCCGGTCCAGTTGATCTCGGCGTACTGCGGCGCGACACCAAAGGCGGTCTGCGTGCCCTGCACCTGGCCTTCGAGGCGGTCGAGCATCCACTTGAGCACGCGCATGTTCTCACCGTAGCCAGGCCAGACGAACTTGCCAGCGGCATCCTTGCGGAACCAGTTGGTGGTGTAGATCTTGGGCAGCTGCGCGCCAGCGGCTTCGAGCTTGTCGCCCAGGTTCAGCCAGTGGGCGAAGTAGTCGCTCATGTTGTAGCCCATGAAAGGCAGCATTGCGAACGGATCGCGGCGCACCACGCCTTGCGCGCCAAAGGCGGCAGCGGTGGTTTCCGAGCCCATGGTCGCAGCCATGTAGACGCCTTCCTTCCAGTTGCGCGCCTCGGTCACCAGCGGCACGGTGGTCGAGCGGCGGCCACCAAAGATGAAGGCATCGATCTTCACGCCCTTGGGGTCGTCCCAGGCTTCGTCGAGCGCCGGGTTGTTCGTGGCAGCGACGGTGAAGCGGGCATTGGGGTGGGCGGCCTTGGCGCCGGTTTCCTTGGCGATCTGGGGCGTCCAGTCCTTGCCTTGCCAGTCGATCAGGTGCTCGGGCAGCTGGCCGCTGTCCTTTTCCATGCCTTCCCACCACACATCGCCGTCATCGGTCAGCGCGACGTTGGTGAAGATCACGTTCTTGTCCAAGCTGGCCATGCAGTTGGGGTTGGTGTGGTAGTTGGTGCCAGGGGCCACGCCAAAGTAGCCGGCTTCGGGGTTGATCGCACGCAGCGAGCCGTCAGCCTGGGGCTTGATCCAGGCGATGTCGTCACCGATGGTGGTGACCTTCCAGCCTTCAAAGCCGGTGGGTGGCACCAGCATCGAGAAATTGGTCTTGCCGCAGGCGCTGGGGAAAGCGGCGGCCACATGGTACTTCTTGCCCTGGGGGTTTTGCACGCCCAGAATCAGCATGTGCTCGGCCAGCCAGCCCTGGTCGCGGCCCATGGTCGAGGCGATGCGCAGCGCAAAGCACTTCTTGCCCAGCAGCGCATTGCCGCCGTAGCCCGAACCGTAGGACCAGATTTCGCGCGTCTCGGGGTAGTGCACGATGTACTTGGTCTTGTTGCAAGGCCAGCTGGTGGTGTCCTTTTCGCCGGCCTGCAGCGGCGCGCCGATGGTGTGCACGCAGGGCACAAATGCACCATCGCTGCCGATCACGTCGTACACGGCACGGCCCATGCGGGTCATGATCTTCATGTTGACCGCGACATAGGCGCTGTCGGACAGCTCGATGCCCACGTGGGCAATGGGCGAGCCCAGCGGGCCCATCGAGAACGGCACCACATACATGGTGCGGCCCTTCATACAACCGTCAAACAGCGGCTGTAGAGTCGAGCGCATCTCGGCAGGTTCCATCCAGTTGTTGGTCGGGCCGGCATCTTCCTTCTTGGCAGAGCAGATGTAGGTGCGGTCTTCCACGCGGGCCACGTCGGACGGATCGGACCAGGCCAGAAAGCTGCCGGGGCGCTTGGCGGGGTTGAGCTTCTTGAAGGTACCGGCATCGACCAGTTGCTGGCAGAGGCGGTCGTATTCTTCCTGGCTGCCATCGCACCAGTAAACGGCGTCAGGCTTGCACAGTGCGGCCATATCGGCCACCCAGGCGATGAGCTTGGGGTTCTTGACGTAGTCGGGGGCCTGAATGGCGACACCGGCCTGGATGTTTGCGTTCATGGGAAGGCTTTCAAAGTTGTAAACGGTTCATCAAAAACCGCTGCGACAAGCTCCTTGGCCGACAGCAACCCATTTTTGAAAAACCGTCTCCACAGCGTCGGACAAGGCGCAATACCTGTGCGCAACAATGCCTACGCTGGACTGGCGATTTTAGCAGTCAGCCCCCAAAACGGTGATTTTCAGTCGCCACATCTATGCATTTGATGCATGACAAAATGCATAACTGTATTGATACCGGTTTCTTGGGCAACAGCCCTGTCGCGCAGGTGGCGCTGGGCCCGGCGCCACCCAGGCACCAACCAGGCACCAACCAGGCGTCAACCAGACGTCACCCAGGCGCCTGGCCAGCACGGGGCCGTGCCAGCCATCGTCAGCGAACGCCAGGCAACAAAAAAACCCGCCAGCGGCGGGTTCAGCAACGGGGTTTGGCGCGCAGCGCTCAGGCCATGTGTACGGCGATAAAGGCCAGCAGGAACATCATCAATGCGCCCACCAGCGGCAGCACCACCGGCATCAGCGGAACAATGGCTTCCACGGTATCCATCGGGGCGTGTTCGGTGTCGGCGTCGGTGTGCGGGCTGGACATGGGCTCTCTCCAATGCAAAGGCTGAGGACCATTGTAGCGAGCGGGCGCCGGGCCTGCATGCCGGGCGAACCCTGAGCCTGCCACGGTGCCAGGCTCCTGGGTCGGCTCGCCCGCTGTCAGCCCTCCAGCACCGGGTAGAGCGACAGCACCAGCAGCGCCGCCATGCACCAGTTGAAGCGCTGCAGCGCCCGGGGTGTGCGCAGCGCGCGGCCCACGGCGCTGCCAAACAAGGTCCAGACGCTGACGCTGGGGTAGTTCACCAGGCCCAGCACCAGCGCGGCGAGCAGCAGGTTGGCGGCATAGCCATCGCGCGGGGTGTAGGTGGCCACAATGCCGATGGCCATGATCCAGGCCTTGGGATTGACCCACTGGAAGGCAGCGGCCTGCCAAAAGCCAAAGGGCTGCGCAGCCGCCT
Source organism: Comamonas sp. B-9 (assembly GCF_000410635.1). Taxonomy (NCBI): domain Bacteria; kingdom Pseudomonadati; phylum Pseudomonadota; class Betaproteobacteria; order Burkholderiales; family Comamonadaceae; genus Comamonas; species Comamonas sp. B-9. The sequence goes on along the minus strand of NZ_KE148681.1, from coordinate 508 downwards.
GCCCGGCACCCGCCTGGCCGGAGCGGGCAATCTTCCAGGCCAGCCACAGCAGGTAGGCGGCGCCCAGGTACTTGAGCCAGGTGTAGAGGCGCGGCTCGCACTCAAAGGCCACGCCCAGGCCCAGGCCCACCAGCAGCAGCATGGCCACCACCCCCAGGCTGATGCCCAGCATATGCGGCACCGTACGGCGGTAGCCAAAGCTCGCGCCCGAGGCCGTCAGCATCACATTGTTGGGGCCTGGCGTGACCGAGCTGACAAAGGCGAACAGGGCCAGGGGCAACACAAAGGCGGAGGTTTCGGGCAGAACGGACATGGCAAGGTGCGGAAAAAAGGAGAAAAGAAAAGCTGCTGCCATGCTAAGGCCGTTATACAGTACAGTACCGGTACACTTTATCTGGCCAGTTCAAGAATTGGCCTGCTCTTATGACCCAGACACTTTCGCCGACTGCTGATATCGCCGATGTCGCCGATACCGCTGCCCCCAGCCCCAGCGCCCCTCCGCTGGCCG
>NZ_KE148680.1:4333-12205 GCF_000410635.1 Comamonas sp. B-9 | reverse complement strand
TAGACGCTATTGTATAGGCGTTTTCCCGAGGCGTCACGCAGTTGGCGAAAATTTCTGATTGGACAGCATCTGCATGACCTACCGATGACGGTGCGAAGCTGGGGCAGCAGCAGACTCAGCGCCTGCCAGCGCCGATCCCCCTGCAACCGGGCCGCCGTTGGCGCGCACCCGATAATGGCGCCAACATGGCATTGATTACCTTATTAGACGCGCAACTGGCCTTTGGCCACGTTGCCTTACTGGACCACGCAGACTTCGCCCTGGAGTCCCAGGAGCGGGTTGGCCTCATTGGCCGCAATGGCGCAGGCAAGTCCTCGCTGCTGAAGATTCTGGCGGGCATGGAGAAGGCCGATGACGGCAATCTGCAATTGCAGAACGGCTTGCGCATCGCCTATGTGGCCCAGGAACCCAACCTGAACCTGGAGCACACGGTCTTTGAAGCGGCCTCTGACGGCCTGGCGGAAGTGACCGCCATCCGTGACCGCTACTTTGCCGCCGAAGACGGCGAGGACCTGGATGCACTGCAGTCCCAGATCGAGGCCTTTGATGCCTGGAACTGGGAGCAGCGCGTGGAAGAAACCCTGCAGCGCCTGCATCTGGACCCACAAGCGGTCGTCGGCAATCTGTCCGGCGGTGTGAAAAAGCGCGTGGCCCTGGCCCAGGCGCTGGTGCTGCGCCCCGATGTGCTGTTTCTCGATGAGCCGACCAACCACTTGGACCTGGACTCCATCGCCTGGCTGGAAGACCTGCTCAAGGAATTCAAGGGCAGCATCATTACTATTACCCACGATCGCTCCTTTCTGGATGCGGTCGCGACCCGCATTGTCGAGCTGGACCGTGGCCAGCTGCGCAGCTACCCCGGCAACTTTGCCCAATACGTAGTGCAAAAGCAGGAGCAGTTGGCGCAGGAGTCGGTGATCAACGCCAAGGCCGACAAGCTGTTGGCGCAGGAAGAGATCTGGATCCGCAAGGGCGTCGAAGCGCGCCGCACCCGTAGCCAAAGCCGGATCGAGCGGCTCAAGGTGATGCGCAGCGAACATGCGGCCCGCCGCACCGCTCAGGGCAGCGTGAAGATGGACATTGCCTCGGGCGTGGGCAGCGCCTACCAGGGCAAGATCGTTGCCGAGCTGACCGACGTCAGCAAGCGTTTTGGCGACCGGACCATTGTGCGCAACTTCAGCACCACGGTGCTGCGCGGCGACAAGATTGGCCTGCTCGGCCCCAACGGCGCCGGTAAGACCACCTTGCTGAAGATGATTCTGGGCGAGCTGGCCGCAGACAGCGGCACGATCCGCCAGGGCGCCAACCTGCAGGTGGCCTACTTTGACCAGATGCGCGATGCCATCAATCTGGATGCGACCCTGGAGGACTTCATCAGCCCCGGCAGTGAATGGATCGAGATCGGCAACCAGCGCAAGCATGTGAAAAGCTACCTGAGCGATTTCCTGTTCTCGCCCGCACGCGCTCATTCGCCGGTGCGCTCCCTGTCGGGTGGCGAGCGCAACCGCTTGCTGCTGGCCCGCTTGTTTGCCCGCCCCGCCAATGTGCTGGTGCTGGACGAGCCGACCAATGACCTGGACATCGACACCCTGGACCTGTTGGAAGACTTGCTGCAGCAGTACGACGGCACCGTCTTCCTGGTCAGCCATGACCGGACCTTTTTGGACAACGTCGTCACCAGCATCATCGCCGCCGAAGGCGATGGCCATTGGCGCGAGTACGAGGGCTCGGTGCAGGACTGGCTGATCCAGTCGCGCCGCTCGCGTGAGATTGCCGAGCAGCGCGATGCTGCGCAAGCCAGCAAGCAGGCCAAAGAGACCAAGGCCGCTGCAGCCGCTCCCGCGCCAGCGCCCGCTGCGGCAGCCGTGCCCAGCACCCAGCCCAAGCGCAAGCTCAGCTACAAGGACCAGCGCGATCTGGACACCCTGCCAGCCCGCATAGCCGAGCTGGAAGCTGAGCAAAAGGACATCCAGGCCAAGCTGGCCGATGGCAGCCTCTACACCAAGGACTACGGCCAGGCGATGCAGTTGCAGCAGCGCGATGCCGCCATTGAAGAGCAGCTGCTTGAAGCCTTGATGCGCTGGGAAGAGCTGGCCAGCTGATCCAGTGCCGCGCTAAGCCCTCAGCGGCTCAGCGCGGCATGGGCTCGGCCTGCGTAAACTCCGCACGCACCCGCTGGTAGACACGCCAGAAGCTCGGGTCCTGCGTGCAGGCATAGTTGATGCGCATGAGGGTAGAGGGCTGGCGGCTCGCATGAAAGAGGCTGCCCGGCGCAATCAGGTAGTTCTCATCGAGCATGCGCTGGGCCAGCACCTCGGTATCCATGCCGGTATCCACCCAGCCGAACATGCCAGCAGGCTCGGTGACAAATCGGCAACCGGACTCCAGCGCCAGCGGCACACTGTGCTTGCGCGCCTGCACCAGGTGGCTGCGCATGCGCTCGATATGGCGGCGCAGCTGGCCGTTTTCCATGCATAGCGCCATCGCGCGCTCCATCATCGCCGGGCTGGTCAGGGTCGACAGCAGCTTGGTATCCAGCATGCGGTCCACCAGATCTGGCGGCGCCACCATATAGCCCACGCGCCAGTTGGGCGCCAGGATCTTGGCAAAGCCGCTTACATAGATGCTGCGTTTGAGGCCATCGAGCACGCTGAGCCTTGTCGCATGCTCGGGCGCAATATGGCTGTAGGTGTCGTCCTCGACGATATAGAAATTGAAGGCCTGCGCCAGCTGCAGCACCTGGTGGGCCGCTGCCGGATGCAGGCTGTAGCTGGTGGGGTTGTGCAGCACACTGACGCTGACGTAGAGCTTGGGCGCATGGGTTTCGCAGTAATGGCGCATGACGGCCAGATCCGGGCCATCGGGCCCGCGCGGCACCGGCAGCACCTGCATGCCCAGCGCCGCCAGCCGGGCAAACTCCACCGACCAACCGGGCTCCTCCACCATCACCGCATCGCCCGCCTTCAGCAAGGTGCGGCTGACAATATCCAGCCCCTGGGTGGCGCCCATCGTGGTCATCACCTGCTCCACCCCCACCGGCAAGCCCAGCTCCTTGAGCCGATCGGCCAGCAGCGCGCGCAGCAGCTCATCGCCCATCGGCGCGCCGTAGCTCCAGTGCATGGCATGCAGCGCGTCCGATCCCACCACCTTGCGCAGCGCCGATTGCAAAAACTGGTTCTGCAGCCATTCGGGCGGGAACATGCCCGCCCCCGGCTGCGGGTGCGTGGCCTTGTGCATCATGCCCCGGATCAGCGAGGTCGCATTGATGCGGGCAGAGGCCGCCGGCAGCGACAGCGATACCGCATCCTTCAAGGTCTTGTCCTTGGCCGCAGGCGCAGCGGGCGGCGCGGTGACCACGGCCTTGGCCACATAGTCACGCACATAAAAGCCGCGCTGGCGGCGCGCCTCCACCAAGCCCTGGGCCTGCAGCAAGTCATAGGCCGCCACCACGGTGTAGGGGCTCACGCTTTGCTGGGCAGCGCAGGCCCGCACCGATGGCAGGCGCGCGCCGGCCGGTAACAGGCGCGAGCGGATGCGTTCGGCAAAGCGCGCCGCCAGTTGCTCGGTCAGGGTATGGGTGGTATCGCGGGTCAGCATGGCAAAAGACTGAGATGTACTGGTTTTGGCACCAATACAGTTCATGGTATTGATTTTCTGTCTGTACTGTAACTGTATTGCTATCAACGCTACATTATTTTTTGGCCAGCCTGGCCCAGAGGACCAGACTGTCCCCGCCGCAACCGGCCCGCGCCTTCGCGCCACCGGAATGCCGCAGCGGCAGGGCATGATGGGATCCCCTAAGGGCCGTAGATACGATCACCATGACAACGACCATGACCGCCGTAGAGTTCAGCGCATTTCTGGTACTGGCCACGGCCATGAGCTTTACCCCCGGGCCCAACACCACGATGGCCGCAGCCATGGGCGCCAACTGGGGGCTCAAACCCGCGATGCGCTTTGTCTGGGGCGTGCCCCTTGGCTGGGGCGCCCTGCTGCTGCTTTGCGCCAGCGGCGTGGGCGCGCTGGTGATGGCAGCGCCCGCCCTCAAAGGTGCTATCAAGGCGGTCGGCATTGTGTACCTGGTCTGGCTGGCCTACAAGCTCAGCCGCAGCGGCCGGTTGGCTGAGGCCCAAAACGGCCATCTGCTCGGTTTTTGGCAGGCCGTGGGCTTGCAGTTCGTCAACGTCAAGGCCTGGCTGTTGGCGCTGGCCATTGTCGCGGGTTGGATTGTCGGCTTTCAGGATGCGCTGATGCGCCTGGCCATTGTGCTGCCGGTGATGCTGTTTTACGCCTTTGCCAGCAACTTTCTCTATGCCTCGGTCGGTGCGCTGCTGCGCAGCTGGCTGGCCCAGGGCCAGCGTCTGCTCTGGTTCAACCGGGCCATGGCGCTGATCCTGGTGCTGACGGCGGCATGGATGGTCAAGGCCTGAGCCTGCAGGTAACAAAGTCTGTGCCGATGCCCGCAAGCCCTCTACCCATCAGACAATCAAAGCCCCTCTGGCAGGCCCGAGATAAGGCCTGCCCCGCAAAGAATCATGCAGGCCAAAAGCCTGCCGGCAGAGGCCGCCCGCCGTGTGCCATCCCAGACGCCCGGCCCCTGCCCATACTCCAACCTACGGTGGCGCTGCGCTGCATCCACCCCGGCCAGGGCGCTGTCGCCCCGGCCACCTGCAATGAGATGAGGAAATGATGACGAACTGGACCCTGGCCAAACGCGCCGCCAGCATGAACCCCTCGGTGATCCGCGAGATCCTGAAAGTGACTGAGAAGCCCGGCATCATCAGCCTGGCCGGTGGCTTGCCATCGCCCAAGACCTTCCCGATCGCGGCCTTCAAGGAAGCGGCGGACAAGGTGCTGCTGCAAGACGGCGCGTCCGCGCTGCAATACGCCGCCAGCGAAGGCTATGCGCCGTTGCGCGAGTTTGTGGCCAAACAGCTGCCCTGGGACGTCAGCCCCGACCAGGTGCTGATCACCACCGGCTCCCAGCAGGGCCTGGATTTGATGGGCAAGATCCTGCTCGACGAGGGCAGCCGCCTGCTGGTGGAGACCCCCACCTATCTGGGCGCGCTGCAGGCCTTTTCCCCCCAGCAACCCCAGGTGGTGGGCGTGGACAGCGATGACCAGGGCGTGATCCCCGACGATCTGGTGCGCAAGGCCGGAGAAGGCGCGTACAAGGCGCGCATGGTCTACCTGCTGCCCAACTTCCAGAACCCGACCGGCCGCAGCATGGACGACGCCCGCCGCCAGGCCGTGGTGGACCGCCTGGCCACATTAGGCATTCCGTTTCTGGAAGACAACCCCTACGGCGACCTCTGGTACGACCAGGCGCCCCCTGCCCCGCTGACCGCCCGCAACCCCGAGGGCGGCGTGTACCTGGGCTCCTTCTCCAAGGTGCTGGCACCCGGCCTGCGCCTGGGCTATGTGGTGGCGCCCAAGGCCGTCTACACCAAGCTGCTGCAGGCCAAGCAGGCGGCCGATCTGCACACGCCCACCTTCAACCAGCGCATGGTAGCCGAGGTGGTGCAAAGCGGCTTTCTGGACCAGCATGTGCCCACCATCCGCGCGCTCTACAAAAAGCAGCGCGATGCGATGCTGGCCGCGCTGAGCACGCATTTTGCCGACCTGGATGTGCAGTGGACCACGCCAACGGGCGGCATGTTCCTCTGGCTGCGCATGCCCGAAGGCATTGATACGGTCGCCATGCTGCCCGCCGCCGTCGAGCGCAATGTGGCCTATGTGCCCGGCAGCGCCTTCTATGCCAGCCAGCCGGACAACCGCACGATGCGCTTGTCCTATGTGACGGCCTCGGAAGAGCAGATCCATATCGCCATCCGGGCGCTGGCCGATACCGTGCGTGCCAGCTTGGCCGCGCGATAAGCCAGCTGGCCTGATCGCCAGAGCGCCAGTCCGCATGGCAGGCACTCTGGCCACACCACCACGCAGCCCGCCTGTGCGCGGGCCGCGCGCCAATACCAAGGAAGAGACATGCTGAAAATCTGGGGCCGCATCAGCTCGATCAATGTGCGCAAGGCCGTCTGGGCCGCGCAGGAAGTGGGCGTTGCCTTTGAGCGCATAGACACCGGCGGCAAGTTCGGCGGCACGCAGACGCCGGAATACCTGGCCCGCAACCCCAATGCCATGGTACCGGCCATCGAAGACGGCGAAGGCGCCATGCAGCTGACCCTGTTCGAGTCCAATGTGATCGTGCGCTACCTCTGCGCCCGCTACTCGCCCGGCGTGCTCTACCCGGCAGCGCTGGCCCAGCGCTTTGACGCCGAGCGCTGGATGGACTGGCAGCAAACGACGATGAACCCCGCCGGGCGCGATGCCTTTATCCAGCTGATCCGCACCGCCCCCGCGCAGCGCGATGCGCAAAAGATTGCCGCCTCCATCGCCGCAATGGAGCCCTTGCTGCAACTGCTGGACCGCCATCTGGCCAGCCACCCCTACTTGCAAGGCGCTCAGTTCGGCATGGCCGATATCCCCATCGCCTGCGAGGTGCACCGCTGGTGGAACCTGCCTGCCGCCGCCTACCAGCGGCCCCACTACCCGCATGTGGAGCGCTGGTTTGCCGCGATGCTGGCCCGCCCGGCCAGCCGGGGCGTGCTGGATATCACGATCGAATAAGCGCCGCCCAACCCGCTCCCCGCAGCGCGCTACAACGGCGCGCCCTGCTCTTTTTTGCCCAGCAAGAACCGACCACCATGCAGCCACGCCGCTTTGCCCAGCTCGATGTATTTGCCGACCATGCCCTGCAGGGCAATGCGCTGGCCGTGGTGCTCGATGGCGAGGGCCTCAGCGATGCGGCGATGCTGGACTTTGCACGCTGGACCAACCTGTCCGAAACCACCTTTGTGCTGCCGCCCACGGCGGAGGGGGCCGCCGGTGGCGCCGATTACCGCTTGCGCATCTTCACCCCGGCAGGCGAGCTGGCCTTTGCCGGCCACCCGACCCTGGGCAGTTGCCAGGCCTGGCTCAACGCCGGCGGCAGGCCGCGCCAGGCGCAGCGGGTGGTGCAGGAATGCGCCAAGGGCCTGGTCAGCCTCCAGCGCTCGCCCTCTGCGAGCAGCATCGACCGGGAAGGCCTGGAAGGCTTGGCTTTTGCCGCGCCACCGCTGCAGCGCAGCGATGTGCCTGCCGGTGTGCAGGCGCAGGTGCTGGCCGCATTGGCCTTGCAGGCCGATGATCTGGTCGCCGCGCAGTGGCTGGACAATGGATCGCGCTGGATGGGTGTGCTGCTGCGCGATACGGCGGTGCTGCCACGCGCCCAGCCCAACGCGGCCGCGCTGCGGGCGCTGGGCGTCAAGGCCGGCCTCTGCGCCATCCACACACCCAGCAGCGGCGCGATGGCGGCAGAACCTGTGCTGGAAGTGCGTGGCATCACCTTGACCGCCCACGGCATTGCCGAAGACCCGGCCACCGGCAGCCTCAATGCCAGCCTGGCCCAGTGGCTCAGCGCAGCCGGCCATATCGCTCTGCCCTACTGCGTGCAGCAAGGGGCGGCCATCGGCCGCGCGGGCCGCATGCGCCTGACGGCCGATGCGCAGGGCCAGATCTGGGTGCAGGGCCAGGTACACAGCGTGGTCACCGGCCAAGTCGTTCTCTGAATACCGAAGAAAGGAAACTCTTATGCGTACACGTGCCTTTATGCAGGTCGATGTGTTTTCCGAAACCGCCTACCGAGGCAACCCGCTGGCCGTGGTGCTCGATGGCGAGGGCCTGAGCGACGAGGCCATGCAGGCCTTTGCCCGCTGGACCAATCTGTCCGAAACCACCTTTTTGCTGCCGCCCACAACCCAGGGCCGCGCCCAGGGTGCGGACTACCGGGTGCGCATCTTCACCCCCGGCGGCGAGCTGCCTTTTGCCGGCCAC
>NZ_KE148680.1:0-4323 GCF_000410635.1 Comamonas sp. B-9 | reverse complement strand
CCCCCCCGGCGGCGGGCTGCCTTTTGCCGGCCCCCCCCCCTTGGGCAGCTGCCATGCCTGGCTGGCAGCCGGCGGCCAGCCGCAGCAGGCCGGCCGCGTGGTACAGGAATGCGCCAAGGGCCTGGTGACCTTGCAGCAAGACGCGCGCAATGGCCGGCTGGCCTTTGCCGCCCCCTCGCTCAGCCGCAGCGCCATCAGCGCAGCCGAGCTGGCCCCGGTGCTGCAGGCCATCGGGCTGCAGGCAGACCAGGTGTTGGCCAGCCAAAAACTCAACAACGGCCCCGTGTTCTGGGCCCTGCTGCTGGATGCCCCCGACACCGTGCTTGCGATCCAGCCCGACCTGACGGCGCTGCATGGCCTGGGCATGGAATTGGCCGTGGCCGCGCTGTACCCGCAAGCGGGCAAGGCGCTGATCGGCCGCGCCAGCCGCGAGGCGCGTGCCTTTGACGGCGCCACAGGCCAGGCCAGCCGCCCGCCCGAAGCCGATATCGAAGTGCGCGTCTGGTTCAACACCGGCACCAGCCTCAGCGAAGACCCAATCACCGGCAGCCTCAATGCCAGCCTGGCCCAGTGGCTGCTGGCCGAGGGCCATCTGCAGGCCCCCTATGTCGCCAGCCAGGGCATCAACCTGGACCGCAGCGGCATCGTCAACATCGCGCAGGATGCGGCGGGCCAGGTCTGGGGGGGGGGCCATGTGTCGGCCGGTATCCAGGGCGAGGTGCTGCTGTGAGCCAGGCCGGACTGGACCACCTCGTCGTCATGGCGGCCAGCCTGGACGAAGGCCTGGCCTGGTGCGAGGCGAGCTTGGGCGTGACGCCCGATGCGGGCGGCCAGCATGCCTTCATGGGCACCCACAACCGCCTGCTGCGCATCAGCAGCCCGGCCTTTGCCGCCAGCTACCTGGAGATCATCGCGATCGACCCGCAAGGCCAGGCGCCTAGCGGCCACCGCCGCTGGTTTGACATGGACGATGCCGCGCTGCAGGCCCAGGTGCGCAGCCAGGGCCCGCAGCTGACCCACTGGGTCGCACGCGTCAACGGCATCGGCCAGGCCACCGAGGCCTTGCGCGCGCTCGGCCATGCCGCTGGCACGCCCCAGGCCGCCAGCCGGCAAACGCCCCGGGGCCTGCTGGCCTGGCAGATTGGGCTGCGGCCCGATGGCCAGCGCCTGCTCCAAGGCCTGCTGCCCACCTTGATTGAATGGGGAGAGCAGCACCCGGAAGCCAGCATGGCGGACAAGGGCGTTGCGCTGCAGCAGCTGCAATTGCTGCACCCCGATGCCGATGCTCTGAAAACGGCGCTGCAGGCTCTGGGCCTGGGCAACCACCCCCACCTGCAGGTGGCGCATGCCCCCACGCCGGCGCTGGTCGCGCATTTGCACACGCCCAAAGGGCCGGTGCAGCTGCGCAGCCCTCTCTGACCCGCCCTTCAACGCACCCTTTTTTCTGATCTATGCAAGCCATCTCCCTGCCCAGCCTCGCCGAGATCGAGGCCGCCTCCCGCATCGTTTACCGTGAGTTCCAGGCCACGCCGCAGTACCGCTGGCAGCTGCTGGGCGAACGCCTGGGGGCCGAGTGCTGGCTCAAGCACGAGAACCACACGCCCGTCGGCGCCTTCAAGATCCGGGGCGGTCTGTCTTACTTTGCGCAGATGGCAGCGCGCGGCACCCTGCCCGCGCAGGTGATCAGCGCCACGCGTGGCAACCATGGCCAGAGCATTGCCTGGGCCGCGCGCAGCCATGGCGTGCGCTGCACCATCGTCGTGCCCCATGGCAACTCGGTCGAGAAGAACATGGCGATGCGCTCGCTGGGTGCGGAGTTGATCGAGCACGGCGACGACTTCCAATCCGCCCGCGAGCATGCGATGGCGCTGGCCGAGCACAGCGGTGCCCATATGGTGCCCAGCTACCACCCCGATCTGGTCAGCGGTGTCAGCACCTACTGGTGGGAGTTTTTGCGCGCCGTGCCGCATTTGCAGACCGTCTATGTGCCTATTGGCCTGGGTTCGGGCGCCTGCGCTGCGGTGGCCGCCAAGCTGGCCCTGGAGCACCCGGTGCGCATTGTCGGCGTGATCAGCACCGGCGCCACCACCTACCGCGACTCCATCGCTGCCGGTGAAGTGGTCGAGGCGGTGGTCAGCACCGAGATTGCCGATGGCATGGCCGTGCGCCGCGCCGACCCGCTCGCCCTGCCCGTGCTGCGCCAGCACCTGGACCACCTGGTGGCCGTCAGCGACGACGAGGTGCGCGACGCCATGCGCTACCTGTTCACCGACACCCACAATGTGGCAGAAGGCGCCGGTGCCGCTGCACTGGCCGCCGCGCTGCAGGAGCGCGAGCTGATCGCCGGCCAGACCATTGGCCTGGCACTGACCGGCGGCAATGTGGATGCGGCCGTGTTCAGCCAGGTGCTGGGCAGCTGATTCTCTGCCAGCAAGGCATCAGCGGGGTACTACCGTCCACGCCAGCTGGTGGATCTCCTGCAGCAGCAAGGCCAGTTGCTGGGCCGCTGCCTCGACCACCGCCCGGCCTTTGTCTGCCGTGGCGCCGGCGGCATTGCCAACGGCGCCGCAGGGGTTGTAGTCCTCCATCGCCCAGCCCATCTTGGCGCTCTTGCCATTGCCCACAATCGCAAAGCGCCGCGCCCGGTCCTGCGACGTGGAATGGAAGCAACCCGCCTGCGCCATATCCACCTGCGCGGGTGCAAGGTGCAGCATCATCGAGGTTTCCACCTCGCCGCCATGGATGCCAAAGCGGTGCTCCTCGGCGCTGAACAGGCCTGTGACCTCGGCCGGCAACGGCAGGCTTCCCCAGCTGCTGCTGTAGACCAGCATGCCATGGGCGATGCGCAGCTCGCGCGCAACGATATCCATCACCGCGACCTGCCCGCCATGGGTGTTGAACATCAGCAGCTTGCGGATGCCCGCACGCGCCACCGCCTGGCCCAGCGCCGTCCACAGGTCGATGATGAGCTTGGGCGGCAGGCTCAGGGTGCCGGGAAAGTTCAGGTGCTCGGTGCTCAGGCCAATGTTCTGCGCCGGCAGCACCAGCACCGGCACATCAGCCGGCAGCAGCGGCATGGCGGCCGCCACAATGCCTTGCAGCAAAGTGGCATCGACGGAGACGGGCAAATGCGGGCCATGCTGTTCCACCGCGCCCACCGGCAGCACTGCCACCGTGCTGGCCGCCAGGCCGCTGGTCTGCGCCTGGGCAAATTCGCGCGTGCTGATATCCGCCCACCAGCGCGAGGACCAGGTGGCGACAGCAGGGTTTTCAGAGGCGGGCATGGGCATTCCAACAAAGGGCGGCACACCATGTGCCGGCGCAGCAGCTATCTTAGGCCATGCAGCTCAACCTAAGCCGCCTTGAGCCGGCGGTACAAGGTCTGCCGGCTGATGCCCAGCAGCTTGGCCGCCTGCGACACATTGCCCCGGCACTGCTGCAGCATCTGCGCAATCGCAGTGTGGGAGAGGGTTTTGAGATCGGTGGCCGGCAGGCTGGGCGGCTGCGCTTGCGCGGCCAACGCAGCGACGGCCATCGGCGCGCCTTCGCGGTAGCGCAGCAGCTCCTGCGCCAGGTCATCGGAGAGCTGCGACCAGCCAATGGTGTCCTCGCCGGGCAGCAGCAGCGCCGATGCGGTCTGCAGCGCATTGGCGTACTCGCGCAGATTGCCGGGCCAGGGGTAGTGCGCCATCGCAAAGGCCAGATCGGGGTGCAAGCGCACCGACTGGCCGGGATTGAACTGCTCCAGCAAACGGCGGGTGATGGCCTCGCGGTCGCTGCGCTCGCGCAGCGCGGGCAGCTGCAAGGCCAGGCCATTGATGCGGTAGAACAGATCGGCCCGAAAGCGCCCCTGCGCCACCGCCTCGCGCAGCTGGTGGTGGGTGGCGCAGACCAGCGCAAAATCGAGCTGCTGGGCCTTGCCGCCGCCCAACGGCGTGATGCTGCGCTCCTGCAGCACGCGCAGCAGACGGGTTTGCAGCGCCAGCGGCATATCGCCAATTTCATCGAGGAAAAGCGTGCCGCCCTGGGCCTCGCGCAGGCGGCCGAGCTGGCCATCGCGCCTGGCACCGGTAAAGGCACCTGACTCATAGCCAAACAGCTCGGCCTCGATCAAATGCTCCGGAATCGCCGCGCAGTTGATGGCGACAAAAGGCGCGGCATGGCGCGCGCTGCTGTCGTGCAGCGCGCGGGCAAACAGCTCCTTGCCCACGCCCGATTCGCCCTGCACCAGCAAGGCAATGCCCTTGCCCCAGGTGCGCCGGCCGCGCTCTGCGGCGGCGCGCCAGCCCGGGTCGCCAGTGTCCAGCTGGGCCAGCGCATCAG
>NZ_APCR01000067.1:0-12140 GCF_000410635.1 Comamonas sp. B-9 | reverse complement strand
GGCTGGGCGCGGCGCTGCTGGCCGCCAGCGCAGGCGTGGCGCTGATCGGCACGGAATTTGTGCCGTTCTTGCTCAGCTCCTTGCTGCTGGGCGCCGGCTGGAACCTGATGATCCTCGCCGGCACCAGCCTGCTGAACCAGGCCTGCAACCCCGAGGAGCGCCCCCAGGCCCAGCCGATGATGGAATGGACCAACAATGGCAGCGCCGCGCTGATGTCGCTCAGCTGCGGCGTGCTGATCCAGACCCTGGGTTGGCAGGCCGTGAATGTGGCGATGCTATTGACCCTGGCGCTGCTGGCCTGGCAAGGCGGCCGCTCGGCCTGGGCGGCGCGGGCGCGGGCCTAGATCACCGAATGCTTGGAGCAGGCCTGCGTGCCAGGCGCTCACGCCAGATGCGCTCCACCCAGGGTGCAAATCCGCCGTCCACGGCGCTGAGCAAGGGCAGGCGCGTGTCGGCTAGCGCCTGTGCCAGCACATCAGCCCAGGCTGGGCTGCCCCAAAGGGCTTGCAAGGGCCCAGCCAGCACCCACTCCTGGCCCCAGAAATACAGCTGGCTCGCCTGCACATTTGCCTGCATCTGCTGCACCTCGGCCAGCGCCTGGGGCTCGGCCAGTTGCAGCCAGATATCGGCATACAGAAAGTCCACCGGCTGCTGCGGCGCTGGGCGCCATTGCAGCGCATCGGCTTGCACAATATGAATCTTGGCCGCTGCCTCTGCCGGCAAGCCTTCCAGCACCTGCATATGCTGGAACAGCGCGATCACCTCCGGATCACGCTCGACCACGGTGACCCGCTCCACGGCCGGGTTCAACGCAATATTGGCCATCACCCAGCCCATCCCCAGGCCCATGACCACCGTGTGGCCATGCGCATGGCGGCAAGCCAGCTCCTGGCTCTCGATCTCGAAAGGCGACAGCGACATCCACGTGTCCCAGCCGCCTTGTGCGCTCTGGCGCAACAGCGCGGTAGAGCCCCCATAGACGCAGCTGCCGCTGTAGTAACCCCTGTCCAGCCCCATGCCGCCGCGCAGCAGCCGCCAGGCGCCCTGCTCGCCCAACTGGTACTGCGGCATATGCCAGGGCGTCTCGAACACCGGCACGCCCAGCGCCTGCGCCAGCACATGGATATCCACGCCGCCTTCGGGCAAGCCTGTGCCGGGCGGAGAAGAGGCGGTCAACGCTTGCATGGGCTCTGAGGGCATGAATGGTCCAAAGGGGAATGGCAGAAACCGCCAGTGTAAAAGCACAAGGCCCGCAGCGATGCGGGCCCAGGAACGGTCAAGCGTCTGGACGCTTACAGATTGCCGACCATGTGCTCGGGCACGACCCACTGGTCAAACTGCTCGGCCGTCACATGGCCGCTGGCCACAGCGGCATCGCGCAGGCTGCTGCCTTCCTTGTGCGCCTTCTTCGCAATATAGGCCGCCTTGTCGTAGCCGATATGGGTGTTGAGCGCGGTCACCAGCATCAGCGAGCGGCTGACCAGCTCGGTGATGCGCTCGCGGTTGGGCTCGATGCCGACGGCACAGTGGTCGTTAAAGCTCACCATGCCATCGGCCAGCAGGCGCACGCTTTGCAGGAAGTTGTGCGCCACCATGGGGCGGAACACATTGAGCTCGAAGTTGCCCGAGGCACCGCCCACATTGATCGCGGCATCGTTGCCAAACACCTGGGCGCAGAGCATGGTCATCGCCTCGCACTGCGTGGGGTTGACCTTGCCCGGCATGATCGACGAGCCCGGCTCATTCTCGGGGATGGAGATCTCGCCCAGGCCGCTGCGCGGGCCCGATGCCAGCCAGCGCACATCGTTGGAGATTTTCATCAAGCTGGCGGCCAGCGTCTTGAGGGCGCCATGGCCAAACACCAGCGCGTCGCAGGAGCCCAGCGATTCAAACTTGTTGGGCGAGGTGATGAAGGGGTAGCCGGTCAGCTTGGCCAGCTCTTGGGCCACGCCTTCGGCATAGCCCTTGGGGGCGTTGAGGCCCGTGCCCACGGCGGTGCCGCCGAGCGCCAGCTCATACAAATGGGGCAGCGCCGACTTGATGTGCTTGGCGCCGTGTTCGAGCTGGGCCATCCAGCCGGAGATCTCCTGGCCCAGGGTCAGCGGCGTCGCATCCTGCAGGTGGGTGCGGCCGATCTTGACGATGTCGTTGAAGGCCTCGCTCTTGGCCTGCAGGGTGCGGCGCAGCTTCTCCAGCGCAGGCAGCAGCTTGCGCTCGATGGCGGTGACGGCGGCCACATGCATGGCGGTGGGGTAGACGTCGTTGCTGGACTGGCTTTTGTTCACCTCGTCATTGGGGTGCACCAGGCGCGACTCGCCGCGCTCGCCGCCCAGCAGCTCGCTGGCGCGGTTGGCCAGCACTTCGT
Source organism: Comamonas sp. B-9 (assembly GCF_000410635.1). Taxonomy (NCBI): domain Bacteria; kingdom Pseudomonadati; phylum Pseudomonadota; class Betaproteobacteria; order Burkholderiales; family Comamonadaceae; genus Comamonas; species Comamonas sp. B-9. Next base: position 9,775 of record NZ_APCR01000067.1, on the reverse strand, counting down.
TGACGTTCATATTGGTCTGCGTGCCCGAGCCGGTTTGCCAGACCACCAGCGGGAACTCATCGGGGTGCTGGCCAGCAATCACCTCGTCGGCCGCCGCATTGATGGCCTTGGCCTTCTTCTCGTCGAGCAGACCCAGCGCGTGGTTGACGGTGGCACTGGCCTTTTTCACCTGCGCCAGCGCGTGGATGATCTCGCCGGGCTGCTTCTCGCCGCTGATGTCAAAGTTCTGCAGCGAGCGCTGCGTCTGGGCACCCCAGAGTTTGTCGGCCGGCACATCGATCAGGCCGAAGGTGTCTTTTTCCTGGCGGGTAGCTGTCATGTCTGGATCACTCCTTGTATCTCAACAATTGCAACGCGGCTCGTCTGGCTGGTAAGCGTGTGGCTGGTGGGCCGCAGGATTCGTAAATAGGATGCCGCCCGCTTTGCGGCAAAGCGGGCGCGGCATCGCATCCTAACGCAGGCAATGACAGCCGTTCTCATCTGCATCAAGCAGCCATACTGGGCGCATGCTCTTGCGCCATCTCGACACCTGCGCGACACCTGAGTCTTCTAGAAGACTTATCGGGCATTTGCCACCACCGGCCTGGCGAAAGGCCGATAATTGCCCCCGTGATACCGAGCGCCAACGGCACCATAGCCTTGCGCAATCCAAAACCCACCCCACAAGCACGATGACCACCTCCATCCGTCAGCAGGACCTGATCGACTCGATCGCGGGCGCCCTGCAGTACATCAGCTACTACCACACACCGGATTTCATCCAGCACCTGGCACGGGCCTATGAGCGCGAGCAAAGCCCGGCGGCCAAGGATGCGATGGCCCAGATCCTGACCAACTCCAAGATGAGCGCCACCGGCCAGCGCCCCATCTGCCAGGACACCGGCATCGTCAACGTGTTCCTGAAGGTAGGCATGGATGTGAAGTGGGAAGACTTCACGATGGGCCTGGAAGACGCGATCAACGAAGGCGTGCGCCGGGGCTACAACCACCCCGACAACACCTTGCGCGCCTCCGTGGTGGCCGATCCCCAGTTCGCCCGCAAGAACACCAAGGACAACACGCCCGCCGTCATCAATGTGCAGATCGTGCCGGGCGACAAGCTGGATGTGACCGTGGCGGCCAAGGGCGGCGGCTCGGAGAACAAGTCCAAGATGATCATGATGAACCCCAGCGACAGCATCGTCGACTGGGTGCTCAAGACCGTGCCGACCATGGGCGCGGGCTGGTGCCCACCGGGCATGCTGGGCATCGGCATTGGCGGCACCGCTGAAAAGGCCGTGCTGCTGGCCAAGGAAAGCCTGATGGAAGACCTCGACATGTACGAGCTGCAGCAAAAAGCTGCCAGCGGTGCCGAGCTCGACCAGGTGGAAAAGCTGCGCCTGGAGCTGTTCGAGAAGGTCAACGCCCTCGGTATTGGCGCCCAGGGCCTGGGCGGCCTCACCACGGTGCTGGACGTCAAGATCAACATGTACCCCACGCACGCGGCCTCCAAGCCCGTGGCGATGATCCCCAACTGCGCCGCCACCCGCCACGCCCATTTCGTGATGGACGGCTCCGGCCCCGTGTACCTCGATCCCCCATCGCTGGACACCTGGCCCAAGATCGACTGGGCACCGGACTACAACAAGTCCAAGCGCGTGGACCTGAACACCCTGACCAAAGAAGAAGTGGCCAGTTGGAAGCCGGGCGACACCCTCTTGCTCAACGGCAAGATGCTGACCGGCCGCGACGCTGCCCACAAGCGCATCCAGGACATGCTGGCCAAGGGCGAGCCACTGCCCGTCGACTTCAGCAACCGCGTGATCTACTACGTGGGCCCGGTGGACCCGGTGCGTGACGAAGTCGTTGGCCCTGCCGGCCCGACCACCGCCACCCGCATGGACAAGTTCACCGACATGATGCTGTCGCAGACCGGCCTGATCGCGATGATCGGCAAGTCCGAGCGCGGCCCGGTCGCCATCGAAGCGATCAAGAACCACAAGTCGGCCTACCTGATGGCCGTGGGCGGCGCCGCTTATCTGGTCTCCAAGGCCATCAAGCAGGCCAAGGTGGTCGGTTTTGCCGATCTGGGCATGGAAGCGATCTATGAATTCGACGTGGTCGACATGCCCGTAACCGTCGCCGTGGATGCCGGCGGCACCAGCGCCCACATCACCGGCCCGGCGATCTGGAAGGAAAAGATTGCCACCGGCGAATTCAAGGGCATTGAAGTGGCAGGCGCCTGATCGTCCGGCACCGCTCCCCATAACCGCCTTCGGGCGGTTTTTTGCTGCCTGCAGCCCGCATTCCCAGCTGCTGGGAGCAGCACCTACATCCTGACCGCCTCGGCCAGGCCCCCAAACCGCCCACTTTACCCATTGCGGCCTTCAAACAATCCTATGGCGGCGCCCCGAGTACGGCGCATGCTGTATGGTGGAGGCTGCACACCGATAAGGAACAAAAAACATGGCCAAGCCGAATTACCAGTATGAAAAGCGCCAGCGCGAGCTGGAAAAGAAGAAGAAAAAGGAAGAAAAAGCCCTGCGCAAGGCCAGCGGGCATGCCTCGGACGCGCCGGAAGGCGCTGATGGCGACGCCCCCGAGCAGGAGCCAGCGACCGGCGCGGACAGCAGCGACGCGCCTGCGCAAGACAAGCCGGCCGACTGAGCGCAGCGCCCTTGTGCGCAAAAAAATGGGCCGCCAGCATTGCTGCTGCGGCCCTTTTGCTTATCGGAAAAGGCGCTAGCCGCCCAGCGACGGCAAGGTGTTGAACAGCAGCACCATCAACAGGCCCACGAACGAGACGATAGACTGCACCACGGTGATCGTGCGCGTCGCCTCGCCCATGGTCATGCCAAAGGATTCCTTGACCATCCAGAAACCGGCATGGTTGGCATAGTTGAAGAACAGCGAGCCGCAGCCGATCGACAGCGCCAGCAGAGGCAGGTTCAGGCTGGGGTCGGCAGCGGCGAGCGGCGCGAGCAAACCGGCCGCACCCACGATGCCCACGGTGGCCGAGCCGGTCGAGACCGACAGCAGCATCGCAATGAGCCAGCCCAGCACCAGCGGCGGAAACGCAAACTGGTGCGTCAGGTGCACGATGGCGTCACCCACCTTGGCACTGGTCAGCACCTGCTGGAAAGCGCCGCCGCCGGCAATGATCATGATGATGCCGGCAATCGGCTTGAGGCTGGCGCCCAGGGTGTCGCGCAGCTTTTCTGCATCGCCGCCGCGCAGGTAGACCAGGGTGAAGGCGGCAAACAGCACACCCAGCAGCATTGCAATCAGCGGGTTGCCCAGGAAGCTGGCCACCTGCAGCAGGGCCGAGCCCTTGGGCAAGGCCATCTCGGCCAGCGCATGGGCGAGCATCAGCAGCGCAGGCAGCAGGGCAGACAGCACGCCCATCGCAATGCCGGGCTGGTCCTTGCCGCTGTCGGGCTTGGCTTCGGTGAACTGGTCCAGCAGCGCCTGCTCAGGCCGGGTGGTCATGCGCGGCGTGATGAAGGCGCCGTACAGCGGCCCGCCCAGCACCATCGCGGGCAAGGCGGCCAAAAATCCGTAGAGCATCGTCGGGCCCACCGTGGTCTTCAAGGTCGCAATGGCGGTCAGCGGGCCAGGATGGGGCGGCACCATGCCGTGCATCGAGGCGAGCGCCGCAATCACCGGCACGCCCACATAGACATAGGCCGAGCCCTTGAAGTTCTCGCGGCTCTCGAGCTTGCGCGCCACGCTGAAGATCAGCGGCAGCATCACCACCAGGCCCACTTCGAAGAACATTGGGATGCCGATGATGAAGGCCACCAGGGTCATCGCCCAGGGAATCATGCGGTCCGAGGTGTGGCGCAGAATGGCGCTGGCCAGGCGCTCGGTGGTGCCCGAATCGGCCAGGATCTTGCCGAGCATCGCGCCCAGCGCAATCACCACGCCGACCGCGCCCAGCGTCTTGCCCGCGCCATTGGTGATGTTCTTAGCAATGTCGCCGGGCGCCATGCCGGTGGCAAAGCCCACACCGATACAGACGATCAGCAAGGCCAGCAAGGGGTGCATGCGGATGCGCGAAACAATCAGCGCCACCAGCACCAGCACGCTCACCAAGGCGGTCAGCAGCAATTGGATATCGAAATTTGACATGCGAGAAGATGTGGATTTGTGACACGCATCCCCAGCCACCCACCGCAAAGAGGGGCTTGGGCATGCCCCAACCCTCCCATCCTACGCCGATCAGCCACCCCAGGCTGTAGTCGGATTTCGGCGGGCGGGGCGGCTGCCCCGCTCCCTGCCACCCGCCATCAAGGCGCGGTAGAGGCGCCGGATTCAAACCAGCGCTTGACCAGATCGCGCTCGTCGGCACTCAGCCCATCGGGGTTGCCAAAGGGCATCTTGCGCAGCACCACCACCTGCTGGTAGATCTGCTGGGTGTGCTGGGCCACCTCGCCGGGGCTGTCGAGTTTCACATTCTTTTGCGCCAAGCCCGTGGCGCTGTGGCACAGCACGCAGCGCTGGGCAAACACCTTGGCCACCTCACCATAGGGCACGGCGCCAGCGGCGGGCTGGCTGGCGGGGGCCGATGCGGGCGCAGCGGCTGCTGCGGGCTTGGGGCCGGGGCGCAGCCAGGCGATCACGCCCAGAATCACCAGCACGCCGATCAGCGCATAAGGCCAGGGGTGCTTGTTGCGGCCGAGCTTGTGGCCATGGCGCAGCACAAAGAACTGGCGAATGGCCGCGCCGGCAAACATCATGCCGATGAGCACCAGCCAGTTGTACTTCTGGTTGTAGAGCCAGCCGTAGTGGTTGGACAGCATCGCAAACAGCACCGGCAACGTGAAATAGGTGTTGTGCACACTGCGCTGCTTGCCGCGCTTGCCGTAGATGGGGTCGACCGGGTCGCCATTCTTGAGCGCCCGCACCACGGTGCGCTGGCCCGGGATGATCCAGAAGAACACGTTGGCGCTCATCGAGGTGGCCAGCATCGCGCCCATCAGCAAGAAGGCCGCCTGGCCCGGGAAGATATGGCAGGCCAGGTACGCGGCAATGCAGACCAGCACCAGTACCATCGCGCCCACGATCGCATCGCCATGCTTTTTGAAGCCAAACACGCGGCAGATGCCGTCGTACAGCAGCCAGAACACCGCCAGAAAGCTCAGCGCCGTGAACACCGCCAGTGGCGCGCTCATCGCATTGGGGTCGGCCGGGTTGACCAGGTAGATATTGGCGTTCCACAGGTAGGACACCGTCAAGAGCGCAAAGCCCGACAGCCAGGTGGTGTAGCTCTCCCAGTAGAACCAGTGCAGGTGGTCGGGCAGCTTGGGCGGCGAGACATTGAACTTGACCGGGTGGTAGAAGCCGCCGCCATGCACGGCCCAGAGCTCACCGCTCACACCCTGCTTTTTCAGGTCTTCGTCTTCGGGCGGGGTCAGGCTGCTGTCGAGGAACACAAAATAGAACGACGAACCGACCCAGGCAATGGCTGTGATCACATGCAGCCAGCGCAACAACAGGTTCGCCCAATCGAGGATATAGCCTTCCATTGCTCTCATCCTTGGCAGCGTGGGGTCTGCCAGTGCGAGGGAGGGGTGATGCCCGCTCTCCTCATCAAGCAGCCAGCGTGGAGGCACCGGCCACTTGTTGAACCTGCTCACCACGGCGGGCGATCTGAGCAGCAGACAGGCCGCAATCCACAGCCATCATCGGGATGACCGGGGCACCGCTGCGACCTTTTGTAGACTCAAAGTGTATGCAATTTCTGCCGCCCAAAGGTCGGCAAAAAGCTGCACAGCCCCTAGATAAAACCCTGATGCAACGCAGCAAACCCGCTGCAGGTGGCCTCTACACCGCATACGCAGCACCTGCCCAGGGGGGAAGACCCATCAGGCATGCTGCGTTCGCTGCAAATGCTGCAAAAGCTGCGCGGCCACCGCAATCGCAATCACCTCCGGGGCCTTGCCCTGGATGCCCGGCAGCCCGATCGGGCAGGTGATGCGGGCAAACTCCGCATCGGCAAAACCCCGCTCGGCCAGCCGGTGCGCAAAGCTGGCGCGCTTGGTAGCGCTGCCAATGAGCCCGATCAGGTCCAGATCGCCGTGCTGGCGCTGGCGCTGCAGGCAGGCCTGGGTGATCTGCAGGTCCTGCTGGTGGTCGTGGGTGAGGATGAACACACTGCTGCCCGGCGCCAGAGCGGCCACCGCACCCTCGATCGGATCGGAATACTCGGTCTGCACGTTGGCCGGCAACGCGGGCGGAAACAGCGCCTCGCGGCTGTCCACCCAGGTAATGGCTAACGGCAGGTTGCTCAGCACCTGCACCAGGGCTGCGCCCACATGGCCCGCGCCAAACACCGCCACGGGGCTGCACTCGGGCGCCAGCTGCTGCGCCAGCGGTTCGCTGTCGGCCTGCGCAATGCGCTGAAACCGCAGGTGCACCACGCCGCCGCAGCATTGGCCCAGGCGCGGGCCCAGCGCAAAGCGCTCGCTTTGCGGCGCGCCGCCACGGGCCAGCAGATCGCGGGCCTTGTTGGCGGCCTGCCACTCCAGGTGGCCACCGCCAATCGTGCCCAGCTGGTCCTGGGCAAACACGGCCATCCAGGCACCGGCGTCGCGCGGAGCCGATCCCTGGGTAGACTCCACCTGGACCAGACAGGCATCCTGCGTCGCCAGGCGCGCCAATAATTGCTGCAGTACGGGCATGCCTTGTTCCATGATGAAGATCGGCCTGCCATACTGCAGGGCCGCTATAGACGGATTTGTACCATGAGCGATCGACCCTCCACCTCCCTGCTGTCACGACTTTGGCATACGCTTTTTCGTATACCGCAAACGTCGCCCGCGCCCCCACGGGCAGCAGCCGGCGGGCCCGCAAAGCCGCCCCACGCCCCCGAGCAGGACGACGACCAGGACAGCTATCTGTCGGTGCTGACCCAGTTGCCCGGCGCGCGCATGCCCCAATGGTCCCCGGAGGCCGATGGGCAGGACTCGGTGCTCAACCCGGTCGCCGACGAGGCCTACCGCAAGCGCTGCGCCCAGCACCTGTATGAGCGCTACGCCGAGCGCATCTACCCGGGCATGCTGCCGCCCATGCTCTATGCCATCGGCGTGCTGGAGCTCTTGCTCGATGAAGACGGCCATATCCAGGACATGAACTGGATGCGCGAGCCCGCGCAGGCCCAGGAAGTGCCGCCCCTGATCGAGGCACTGGTGCAGGCCGCTGCGCCCTTTCCCGCCCCCCAGCACTTGCGCCACGGCGAAGTCATGGTCTCCTACACCGAGACCTGGCTCTGGGATGCCTCGGGCAAGTTCCAGCTGCACACCTTGAGCGAAGGCCAGCAGTAAAAAGGCAGGCATAGGACAGGCGCGACAAGCGCAAAAAAACCGGCCTGCTGGCCGGTTTGTGCTTTGCAGACGCGGTGGGCGCTGCCTTATTCCTTGATCTTGGTGATCTTGGCGCCTTGCAGCGACACGCCTGCTTCCAGGCCGGCATTGTTCAGCACAAAGCTGGTCACCGGGGCCTGGGCCGAGGTGGTGTCGATGCTGCCGTTGGCGCCAACACGGCCTGCGGCCACGGTGGCATCTGCACCCACTGACCAGCCGTTGCTCTGGCGGAACTTGGCCAGCGCTTCGGGCGTGTTGAACACATAGATCACAGCCTTGGACTGGCCACCGGCCTGCCAGCCGATCGACGCGCCCGTGGTGCTGTAGTAGCTGTCGCTGCGGCTGCCCACGCGCAGCACGCCGCGGCCGTGCTCCACGCCCACCACAAAGCTGCCACCAATCACCGATGGGAACACCAGCACGCCCTTGGAGCGTGCGACCAGGTCCTTGGAGCCAGGGGCGGTCTGGTACAGGCGCTCCAGCGCGGCGTTGGCACGGGCGTCTACCGACGTCTCATCGGCACGAGGCGCATTGCTGGTTTCAGGCTTGGTGACCGTGCAGGCCGCCATCGACAGAGCGCCGGCAACCACTGCAGCGGCGACACCCAGGGTGCGCATGGAAAAACGTTGCATACCTACTCCTTTGAAATTTGCTGTTATGTCAATCAGGTTGGCACCGCTGTGAATCCTGCGATGCGCCTAGGAGCAAATAGTAGCCATCCCCGATGACGCTGGAAGGCCGCAGCCGCAACTTGCGGCTTCGGCCTACAGTTTTGGCGATGCGCGTTTGAGACAGGTCAAGGGCCGATGAAGGATGACGCCTTGGCTCACATCGGCTCTCTAATAGCACCCTCGTCAACTCAATCCAGTCAGGCGGTATGAGCCCGTTGTGACTGCCTCACGCATCGCGTGCTCAATCCAATCGACTTCATCGTTATGGTAGATTTAAACTATTTACTATCACTTCTCGATTGGAACTTGCATGTCAGGAAAGCCCGCCGCCCGCATCGAGGCCAAGGTCAAATACGCACCCATCGTCACGGGCTCGCGCACGGTCCTGATCGGCACCCAGGGCGGGGTGGCTTGCTCGGTATGCCCAAGCGGCACAGCAGTCGGCAACCCCGTCAACCCGCAGCTAGGCGCCAAGGTTCTGTCCGGTGCTTCTGACCTCGACTTTGCGTTGCCCGGCGCCATGCCGCTCGTCTGGCAGCGCCAGTACAGTAGTTACGTCAATGCCGAACAAGGCGGCTACTGCGGCATGCTCGGTTACGGCTGGGGCCTGCCGATGGAGCTGCGGATATCGATGCAGGCAAGCGCCACCTTGCTGCACGACAGCCAGGGCCGAACCATCACCTTTGATGCGCTGGCGCCGGGCGAATCGATCTACAGCGCGAGCGAAGATATCTGGCTGCTGCGCTCAGGCATGCACGCGGGAGGGCTCTCGCAGGAGTTGGCCGCGATGACGGGCGCTGCAAGATTCAGTGCAGAGGGACCGCACAGCACAAACGCAAACGCAAACGCAAACGCCAACGCAAAGCAGCACCCAGGCCAAGCCCCTCTATGGTGGCAAGGCCGCTTTGCCTGGATCGGGCGCGATATGGCTTGCAGTGATCTGCTGGTCTTTGCCTCGACGGGCAATGGCGACACCGTCTGGGTGCTTGCGCCGGCTAACTGGCAGGCGATCGAAGCGGCGCGTGCGGCCGCGCAGGCGGATGCGGCTACGGGCAATGCGGCGAAGGAGAAGACGGCAGCAGTTCCTTCATCTGCACCCGATCCTGACCCGAACTGGATCTTGCTGGGCAAGATAGACCGCCTGGACCGCAAACAGCGCTACCACTGGTCAAAGGTGCTGGGCCAGGAGCGCATCACCGGCATCGATGATGGTGTGGGCCGCCACTACCAGCTGCACTACCAGCAAATCCTGCCCGCGCAGGATGCCCAGCATTACAGCCACGCCGATGGCCACTTCTTCTGGCAAGCCGACAGCGGCGTGCGCCTGACCAGCATCCGCCTCGCACGCGACCCCGCCGCCACCGATCAAACGGAACCCATCACCCTGGTGCACTACAGCTACAGCGCCCAGGGTGACTTGCTTGAGGTGCAAGACCGCCACGGCCACACCCCCCGCCGCTTTGCCTGGCGCAACCATTTGATGGTCTTCCACCAAAAGCGCAGCGGCCCCGAGCACCACTACGCCTACGACCGCTATGAACCGGGCGGCCAGGCCATTGCCCAGCGTAACCAGGAGGGCCTGGACTACCAGTTTGCCTACCAGGTGCTCCCCGAAGCCAACGGCCAGCCGCGCAGGGCCTGCGTGGTCACCGATAGCCTGGGCCGCGTAGACAGCTACATCTTCCAAGGCGAGGCGGGCCTGGCGCGGCTCGTAGAGCACCAAAGAGCGGATGGCAGTACGGTGCAGCGCAGCTACAACCA
>NZ_APCR01000059.1:0-1010 GCF_000410635.1 Comamonas sp. B-9 | reverse complement strand
CTGCTGCGCTCAGGCATGCACGCCGGTGGGCTCTCGCAGGAATTGGCCGCGATGACGGGGGCTGCAAGATTCAGTGCAGAGGCACCGCACGACACAAAGACAAACGCAAACGCAATGCAGCTCCCGGGCCAAGCCCCGCTGTGGTGGCAAGGCCGCTTTGCCTGGATCCGGCGCGATATGGCTTGCAGCGATCTGCTGGTCTTTGCATCGACAGGTAATGGCGACACCGTCTGGGTATTTGCGCCGGCCAACTGGCAGCAGATCGAGGCAGCACGTGCGGCTAGGCAGGCGCAGCAAACTGCTGGCAAACCCCTGACCACTCAAACCTCCGAGCCCGAGCCAGACCCGAACTGGGTCCTGCTGGGCAAGATAGACCGCCTGGACCGCAAACAGCGCTACCACTGGTCAAAGGTGCTGGGCCAGGAGCGCATCACCGGCATCGATGATGGCGTGGGGCGCCACTACCAGCTGCACTACCAGCAAATCCTGCCCGCCCAAGAGGCCCAGCATTACAGGCACAAAGAGGGCGCACAAGACAGCCACTTCTTCTGGCAAGCCGACAGCGGCGTGCGCCTGACCAGTATCCGCCTCGCCCGCGACCCCGCTGTCACCGATCAAACGGAACCGATCACCCTGGTGCACTACAGCTACAGCGCCCAGGGTGACTTGCTTGAGGTGCAAGACCGCCACGGCCGCATCACCCGCCGCTTTGCCTGGCGCAACCATTTGATGGTCTTCCACCAAGAGCGCAGCGGCCCCGAACACCACTACGCCTACGACCGTTATGAACCGGGCGGCCAGGCCATTGCCCAGCGCAACCAGGAGGGCCTGGACTACCAGTTTGCCTACCAGGTGCTCCCCGAAGCGAACGGCCAGCCGCGCAGGGCCTGCGTGGTCACCGACAGCCTGGGCCGCATTGACACCTACATCTTCCAAGGCGAAGCGGGCCTGGCGCGCCTCGTAGAACACCAAAGGGCTGATGGCAGCACGGTGCAGCGCAGCTACAACCA
>NZ_KE148679.1:80793-89981 GCF_000410635.1 Comamonas sp. B-9 | reverse complement strand
TGGCCGCCGCACTGCTGGCCGCCACGGCCGCGCAGGCCGGCCGCAGCTGCGAGCCGCAAAAGCCCACGCTCGACAGCGTGCGCCAAAGCCTGAGCCTGGCGCAAAACGTCGCTCAGGCGCTGGATGCCAGCGGTGCGCAGCTGGTGTTGCTGGGCCGCCAGGGCCAGGATCTGCGCAAGTACCAGCTGCAGTTCTCGCACATGGGCTGGGCCTACAAATCGGCCACCGGCGCCTGGCGTGTGGTGCACAAGCTCAATGACTGCGGCACTGCCACTTCCCATGTCTACCGCCAGGGCCTGGGCGAGTTTTTCCTGGACGATATGTGGCGCTACCAGGCGGTGATGGTGGTGCCGGCCAAGGAGGTGCAGCAACAGCTGCTGCTGGCGCTGTCGGCCAACGCGCAGCCCTTGCAGCTGCACGAGCCGCGCTACAGCATGCTGGCCTATCCCTGGAGCCAGCGTTACCAGCAAAGCAACCAGTGGGCGCTGGAGACCCTGGCCCAGGCGCTGGCGCCGCAAACCGTGCATGACCGGGGCCAGGCGCAGGCCTGGTTGCAGCTGCAGGGCTACCAGCCCAGTGACTTGCGCATTGGCGCGATGACCCGGCTGGGCGGCCGCATGACGCGCGCCAATATCGCCTTTGACGACCACCCGCCCGAAAAGCGCTTTGCCGGCCATATTGAAACGGCGACGGTGGACTCGGCGTTGGCGTTTTTGCAGCGCAGCGGCTTGGCGTCGGCGCCGGTGCTGCTGCGTTAAGCCGCAGAGAGCGGCGCCGTCCAGACCGCGCAGTCGCGGCCCTGGGCCTTGGCCTGGTACAGGGCCAGGTCCGCTTCGCGCAGCAGGTCTTCGAGGCTGTCACCCGCCCGCAGCGCTTGTTTGTAGGCCAGGCCGATGCTGAGCGTGGCCTGCAGCGGCTCGTGGTGCGCCGTCAGAAAGTGGCCGCTGCGCACGGTATGGCAGAGGCGCTCGGCAATGGCGGTGGCGTCTTCAAAGCTGATATGGGGCAGCACCACGGCAAACTCTTCGCCACCGATGCGGCCCAGCACATCCTGGGGGCGCAGCGATTCGGTCAGCACCTGGCTGACATCGCGCAGCAGGCGGTCGCCGCTGGCATGGCCGTGGTTGTCGTTGACGCGCTTGAAATGGTCTAGGTCCAGCATCAGCACCGCCGCCGAGCTGCCTTCATGGGTCAGGCGCTTGAGCAGCGCGTGGCTGGCCTGCACAAAGCCATTGCGGCTGAGCACATCGGTGAGGCTGTCATGGTGGGCCTGGTAGCGCATGCGGTGCAGGAGCTCGGCGCGTGCGGCGTGCGAGCCCGCCACCGACAGCGGCCCCAGGATCAGCATCGTGATGCCCAGGCGCAGGCTGGCCACATCCAGCACATTGGCGGGGATAAAGCCCACGATGTTGGAGATCACGATCACCTTGGTCACAAACACCAGCATGGTGATGATGGCCGTGGTCAGGATGCGGTAGGACAGCGCGCACCACAGCAGCGCAGGCAGCGAGAACACCAGCGAGCCGACCTTGTTGCCCACCATGTAGCTGGTCATCTCCAGGCCAACCACGGCCAGTGCGGGCAGCAGTTTCAAGGCCCAGGACTGGCGCTCTTGCTTTGCGCCGCTGCTGCGTGCCGAGGGCAGCGCCAGCAGGAACGGCAGCAGCATCATCGCGTTCATCCATTCGCCGGTCCACCACATCAGCAGCCCCTGGCTCATAGACAGATCAAAGGCCCAGGCGCTGATAGGCCCGCCAATGGCCGCCGATGCCGTGGAGGCCATGCCGCTGGCAAAGAACACCAGCAAGGCGGAATACTGGCCCTCCATCTGCAGATCGCGCTGGGATTGCCGGCGCAAGAACAGCCAGCCGCAGGCGGCGCCGCACAGGTTGGCGGTGGTAAAGCCCAGGGACAGCCACAAGGAGGTGCCGGTGATCAGATCGGCCAGCACAAAGCTGGCAAAAAGGGCGGCGAGCCCCAGCGGGCGCATGAGGCGCGGGTAGCGCAGCAGCAGCACCAGCACGATCTGGTTGGCGGGCCAGAACACCGAGAGGTAACCCAGCGGCCGCAGCAAGATGCCCACCATCGCTGCCGCAAACACCGCCAAGCTGGCGCAGAGCAGCAAGCGACCGCTATGGGGTTGCTCCAAGGGGTGGACGGGCGACGCGGTCAGCATGGGTGTGAGGGAGGATGGGCGAAATATACCCGCTCCCCTGCACCGCCATGGGCCCGACCCCGTGGGCCAGTCACACATTGGCAGGTGGGCAGAGTGCTGCAGCCGCGCAGGGCCTGGCTGAGATTTTGATTAATCGATAATCTCAGACAATCGTTGTTGCTTCCAAAATGGGAGCTAAGAACGCATGCCAGTCGGCGCATCAATCTGAAATATGCCGGGATCAAACAGCACTGTTGCCGTGGGCCGCTGCGGTGCACCGAGGGCCGCAAAGCCCCAGACGGCGCTGTCTCTTACTTTCCGCAGGGACTGTCAAGCGCCATGCTGCGCTGTCTCTTGGCCCCCACGCTTTGCATGGCAGGGGAGGGGGGCCGAGAACTTAGAACCTGTTCAATGTCTCCTCGCGCCGCGACAGTGTCTTTGCGAGATGGGATGCGAGGCGCAACACCGCAGCAATAGCCCAGCTATTGCGAGGATTTGCAACGACGCAGACCGCGCGCAAAGCCACTGTCCTTACGGGTTGGAGTGAAATCGGGCGATTTCTGCGCGCTGGCCCTTGCTTGCACCCCGGTGCAATCTGCGCTCCATCCCTTCGAACTCATCCCGATTGCACTCCAACGCGGCTGCGTAGAGACTTTGAACAGGTTCTTAGATACCGCGTGCCCGGTCCGACTTGAACTGCGCGCGGAACTGGGCAAAGTGGCCGGCATCGAGCGACTGGCGCACTTCCTGCATCAGGTTCAGGTAGTAGTGCAGGTTGTGGATGGTGGTCAGCATGGGGCCCAGCATCTCACCGCAGCGGTCCAGGTGGTGCAGGTAGGCGCGGCTGAAACCCTCGCGCCCGCCGTTGTCCCAGCTCACGCCGCTCTTGCCGGCGCAGGCGTGGCAGGTGCAGGAGGTGTCGATGGGCTGGTGGTCGGTCTTGTGGCGGGCGTTGCGGATCTTCAGGTCGCCATAGCGGGTGAAGATGGTGCCGTTGCGCGCATTGCGCGTGGGCATCACGCAGTCGAACATGTCCACGCCATCGGCCACACCCTGGACCAGGTCCTCGGGCGTGCCCACGCCCATCAGGTAGCGCGGCTTGTGGGCCGGCAGCAGATGGGGCGTGTGCTGCATGATGTCCAGCATCTCGTCCTTGGGCTCGCCGACCGAGACGCCGCCCACGGCGTAGCCGGGGAAGTCGATATCCAGCAGGCCCTGCAGCGATTCCTCGCGCAGGTTCTTGAACATGCCGCCCTGCACAATGCCGAACAAGGCATTGGGGTTGCCCAGGCGCTCGAACTCTTCCTTGGAGCGCTTGGCCCAGCGGCGGCTCATCTCCATCGACTTGCGCGCCTCGGCCTCGGTGGTCTTTTTGCCGTTGGTCTCGTACGGCGTGCACTCGTCGAGCTGCATGACGATGTCCGAGTTCAGAATCGTCTGGATCTGCATGCTGACCTCGGGCGACATGAACAGCTTGTCGCCATTGACCGGGCTTTGGAAATGCACGCCTTCTTCGGTGATCTTGCGCATCGCGCCCAGCGACCAGACCTGGAAACCGCCCGAGTCGGTCAGAATGGGCTTGTCCCATTTCTCGAAACCGTGCAGGCCGCCAAAGCTCTTCATCACATCCAGCCCCGGGCGCATCCACAGGTGGAAGGTATTGCCCAGAATGATCTGGGCGCCCATTTCCTCGAGGCTGCGCGGCATCACGCCCTTGACGGTGCCATAGGTGCCCACGGGCATGAAGATGGGGGTCTGCACCACGCCATGGTTGAGCGTGAGCGTGCCACGGCGTGCGTGGCTGGTGGGATCGGTTTTGAGAAGGTCGAACTGCAGCATAACCGGGCATTTTCGCAGATGTGCGGTAGTTGACGGCGCGGCGGGTTTCGCAGGCTCGTCTCTGACACAGGGGCTGCCGGCAGATCGCTACACTGGTCTTATCTTTCACTGCCAAGGAGAAGCCCATGCTCAACATCATGATCGCCGTCGACGGATCGCCCAACTCGCTGCAGGCGGTGCAGCACGGCGTGCAGCTGGTGCAGCAGGGCTTGCGCGCCCATGTGGTGGTCGCCCATGTGCAAAAGGAGGCGAGCTTTCTGGAGCTGGCCACGCAGGATTCGGAGCTGATCGCCAATGCCAGCCTGGAAGCGGGCATGGACCTGGTCGCCCCGGCGCTGGACATGCTGCGCCTGGCCGGTGTCTCGTATGAGGTGGAGATCCGCCTGGGCGATATCTACGCGAGCCTGCTCGACATCGCCGAGGAAAAGGGTTGCGGCCTGATCGTGCTCGGTGCCACCGGCGAGAGCATGCTGGGCAGCATTCTGATCGGCTCGGTCTCGCGCGAGGTGGCCCGCCACAGCAAGGTGCCGACCACCATCGTCAAGATGCCCGAGGTGCTGGAGGCCGATGAGGCCGATGGCGACCTCAGCCAGGCCGATACCGCGATGTAATTCTTCAAAGAGAAGCCTGAGAGCCTGCCGGACCAGGGGCGGTCCGCAGGCTCTTTGTCATTTTTGGGGCTGGCACTCAGTCGGCAAGCTGCTCCATCCGCTGGCCCACAATCTGCCGCAGCAGGCCCAGCTGCTCATACAGCTCACGCGCGGCATCTGCGCCCAGGGGCGCGAGCAAATGCTCCAGCCATTGCTCATGCGCCTTGGCCATGGTGCTGAACTGCTTTTTGCCGCTGCGCGTCAGGCGCACCGTCATCGATCGCCGGTCCTCGTCATCGGCCACCCGCTCCACCCATCCTTCTGCCACCAACTGGTCCGTCAGACCGGTGATATTGCCGCCCGTCACCATCAGGTACTCGGACAGCGTCTTCATGCGCAGGCCCTTGGGGAAGCGGCTGAGCTGGGCCAGGTAGTCAAAGCGCGGCAGGGTGGTGGCGAACTGGGTGCGCAGCTTGCTGCGAATCACCTGTTCGATCTGCGTGCTGCAGGTCATCAGCCGCAGCCACAGGCGCACGGCCTGGTGTTCGTCATGGGCGAGGCCGGCCTCGCGGCCAGCCATGCCGCCACCGGTGTCGGAGGGGGAGTTGCAGAGGGTTTGCATGTCAGCCATTGCGCCCATGGTGCAGTACCGCAGGCGGCTCCAGTGATAGGGTATGTGCGTATTTTAGTGAATTATTTATGCATCAATAATTTAGTTATAAAGTATTTTTCAGGACGGTCCTGGCCATGAAAATTGTCTGCATCGGCGGCGGCCCCGCCGGCTTGTATTTCGCACTGCTGATGAAGCAGATGGACCCCGCGCATGACGTGACCGTGGTCGAGCGCAACAAGCCCTATGACACCTTTGGCTGGGGGGTGGTGTTCTCTGATGCGACGATGGACAACATGCGCGAATGGGACCCGGCGACGGCCCTGCAGATCGAAGAGGCCTTTAATCACTGGGACGATATCGAGTTGCTGTTCAAGGGCCGCAAGATCCGCTCGGGCGGCCATGGCTTTGTCGGCATCGGCCGCAAGCATTTGCTCAACATCCTGCAGGCGCGCTGCGAGCAGCTGGGTGTTCAGCTCGTGTTCGAGACCGATGTGCAGTCCGACGAAGACTATGCCGATGCCGACCTGATCATCGCCAGCGATGGCGTGAACTCGCGCATCCGCAGCAAGTACGCCGAGGTCTTCAAGCCCGATATCGTCACCCGCCCCAACCGCTTTATCTGGCTGGGCGCCAACAAGGTCTACGAGGCCTTCACCTTTGACTTTGTGCGCACCGAGCACGGCTGGTTCCAGGCCCATATCTACCAGTTCGACGACAAGACCTCGACCTTCATCGTCGAGACCACCGAAGAGACCTGGAAGGCCTGCGGCCTGGACACGGCCGACCAGGCGCAGTCGATTGCCTTTTGCGAAAAGCTGTTTGCCGACAACCTGCAAGGCGCGCGGCTGATGACCAATGCCCGCCATTTGCGCGGCTCGGCCTGGATCAATTTCCAGCGCGTGGTCTGCGACCAGTGGTGGCTGCAAAACGCCAAGGGCAGCCATGTGGTGCTGATGGGTGATGCCGTGCACACGGCGCATTTTGCGATTGGCTCGGGCACCAAGCTGGCCATTGAAGATGCGATCGAGCTGGCGCGGCAGTTCCAGCAGCTGGGCGATGGCAAGGCGCAGATACCTGCGGTGCTGGAGGCCTACCAGGCGCTGCGCCGGGTGGAGACCTTGCGCATCCAGAATGCCGCCTGGAATGCGATGGAGTGGTTCGAAGTCTGCGGCAAGCGCTACTGCGACCAGCTCGAACCCGAGCAGTTCATGTACTCGATGCTGACGCGCAGCCAGCGCATCAGCCATGAGAACCTGCGCCTGCGCGATGCCGCCTGGCTGGGTGGCTATGAGGCCTGGCTGGCCGCGCAAAACGGGGTCGAGGTGCAGGGCAAGGCGCCGCCGCCGATGTTCCTGCCCTATACCCTGCGCGGCCTGACCTTGAAGAACCGCATCGTCGTCTCGCCAATGGCGCAGTACTCTGCCGTCGATGGCGTGCCCGGTGACTACCACCTGGTGCACCTGGGCGCGCGGGCCATGGGCGGCGCCGGTCTGGTGTTTGCCGAGATGGCCTGCGTCAGCCCCGAAGGCCGCATCACCCCCGGCTGCCCGGGCACCTACAGCCAGGCACAAAAGCAGGGCTGGCAGCGCATCAGTGACTGGATCCACAGCCACAGCGATGCCAAGTTTGCGATGCAGATCGGCCATGCCGGCGCGAAAGCCTCCACCCGCCTGGCCTGGGAGGGCACGGACCTGCCGCTTGCCGAGGGCAACTGGCCCATCATCTCGGCCTCGCCCCAGCAGTACCTGGAAGGCGTGAGCCAGATCTCGCAGGCGATGAGCCTGGCCCAGATGGCAGAGGTCAAGCAGCAGTTTGTGCAGGCTGCCCAGATGGCCGCCGAGGTCGGCGCCGATTGGCTGGAGCTGCACTGCGCCCATGGTTATCTGCTGTCCAGCTTCATTTCGCCCTTGACCAACCAGCGGGACGATGCCTATGGCGGCAGCTTGGAAAACCGCCTGCGCTACCCGCTGGAGGTGTTCCGGGCCGTGCGTGCCGTCTGGCCGCAGGAGCGGCCGATGTCGGTGCGCATCTCCGCCCATGACTGGGTGCCCGGCGGCATCACCCCCGATGACGCGGTGGAGATGGCCAAGGCCTTCAAGGCCGCAGGCGCGGACCTGATTGACTGCTCGTCCGGCCAGGTCAGCAAGCAAGAAAAGCCGGTCTATGGCCGCATGTTTCAGACGCCTTTTGCCGACCGCATCCGCCAGGAGGCAGGCATTGCGACGATGGCCGTCGGCGCGATCAGCGAGGCCGACCATGCCAACTCCATCATTGCGGCCGGCCGCGCCGATCTCTGTGCTGTCGCCCGCCCGCACCTGGCCAACCCGGCCTGGACCTTGACCGAGGCGGCCAAGATTGGCTACACCGCCATCGCCTGGCCCAAGCCCTACTTTGCCGGCAAGCACCAGATGGAAAGCCTGTTCGAGCGCGAAAAGGCCCAGCAAGCGGCCGCTGGCCATTGAGGAGTGCTGCCGATGCCAAGCAAGACCTTTGAAGGACAGCATGCACTGGTAACCGGCGCCGGCCAGGGCATTGGCGAGGCGATTGCGCGCCAGCTGCTGGCGCAGGGCGCGCGGGTGACGGTGCTGGGCCGCCGGCCCGAGCCGCTGCAAAAACTGGTGGATGCCTACCCAGGCCAGTGCCAGCAGGTGCTGGCCGATGTGGCGCAGGGGCCGGAGGTGGTCGCGGCCTTTGCGCAGGCTGTCGCCGCCTTTGGCGATATCCAGATCCTGGTGAACAACGCCGGCCAGGCGCAGAGCGCGCCCTTTATGAAGACCGATGCCCAGCTCTGGTCGCAGATGCTGGCGGTGAACCTGACCGGCACGATGCTGTGCATGCAGCAGGTGCTGCCAGCGATGCAGGCGGCCGGCTATGGCCGCATCGTCAACGTGGCCAGCACGGCAGGGCTGATCGGCTACGCCTATGTGTCGGCCTATGTGGCGGCCAAGCATGGCGTGGTGGGCCTGACCCGGGCGCTGGCGCTGGAGGTGGCAAGCCGGGGCATCACGGTCAATGCCGTGTGCCCGGGCTATACCGAAACCGACCTGGTCAAGACCAGCATCGACCGGGTGGTGGCCAAGACCGGCCGCAGCCCCGAGCAGGCCATGGCCGAATTTGTGCGCGACAACCCCCAGGGCCGCCTGGTGCAGCCGCAAGAGGTGGCCGATGCGGTCGTCTGGCTCTGCGGTAAAGGCGCTGGCGCGATGACTGGCCAGGCCATTGCGGTGGCAGGCGGCGAAGTGATGTGAACCCCGAATTTGTGGAGACAGGCATGAGTGAATACCGAATCGACCCCGCGCTGGTGGCGGGCAACCACCAACAGCTGGCCGGCTACCAGGCACAGCATTTTTTGTGGCAGGTCCATGCCGGCGTGGCGACGATCACCTTGAACCGCCCCGAGCGCAAGAACCCACTGACCTTTGACTCCTATGCAGAGCTGCGCGACCTGTTCCACCGGCTGAAATGGGCGCAGGATGTGAAGGCCGTGGTGCTGGTGGGCGCGGGCGGCAACTTCTGCTCGGGCGGCGATGTGCATGAAATCATCGGCCCGCTGGTGGCCCTGAAGGCCCCCGAGCTGCTGATGTTCACCCGCATGACGGGCGAGCTCATCAAGGCCATGCGCGCCTGCCCGCAGCCCATCATTGCGGCGGTCGATGGCATCTGCGCGGGCGCTGGCGCCATCATGGCCATGGCCTCGGACATGCGCCTGGGCACGGCCCGCAGCAAGACCGCGTTCCTGTTCAACCGCGTGGGCCTGGCCGGCTGCGACATGGGCGCCTGCGCCTTTTTGCCGCGCATCATCGGCCAGGGCCGGGCCAGCGAGCTGCTCTACACCGGCCGCAGCCTGGGCGGCGACGAGGGCGAGCGCTGGGGCTTTTTCAACCGCCTGGCAGAGCCCGAAGCGCTGCTGGTGCAGGCCCAGCAGATGGCCGCCGACCTGGCCGCCGGCCCGAGCTTTGCCAATGGCATCACCAAGACCCAGCTGCACCAG
>NZ_KE148679.1:70178-80672 GCF_000410635.1 Comamonas sp. B-9 | reverse complement strand
AAGCCGCAATTCCAGGGGAACTGACATGGCCGACACCCGTTACCTGCAGTGGCCGTTTTTTGAGCCGCGCCACGCGCAGCTGGCGCAGGCGCTCGATGCCTGGGCTGCCCAGCATGTGGCCCATGTGCACAGCAGCGATACCGACGGCGATTGCCGCAGCCTGGTGCAGGCGCTGGGCCAGGCGGGCTGGCTGCGCCATGCGGTGGCCGGCGAGGCGCATGGCGGCGTAGCTGCGCAGATCGACACCCGCGCCATCTGCCTGGTCCGCGAGACCCTGGCGCGCCACAACGGCTTGGCCGACTTTGCGTTTGCGATGCAGGGGCTGGGCTCGGGTGCGATCAGCCTGGCGGGCACGGAGGCGCAGAAGGCGCGCTACCTGGGCCGAGTGGCCCGGGGTGAGGCCATTGCGGCCTTTGCGCTGTCCGAGCCCGATGCCGGCTCGGACGTGGCCGCCATGGCCTGCGCGGCCCGCTTGGACGGTGACCACTATGTCATCGACGGCGAAAAAACCTGGATCTCGAACGGCGGCATTGCCGACTTCTATGTGGTGTTTGTGCGCACTGGCGAGGCGCCAGGCGCGCGTGGTATCTCGGCGTTGATCGTTGACGCCGACACGCCCGGCCTGGAGATTGCCGAGCGCATCGATGTGATCGCGCCGCACCCGCTGGCGCGGCTGCGCTTCAACGGTTGCCGCGTGCCGGCCAGCCAGCGCATTGGCGCGGCGGGCGAGGGCTTCAAGCTGGCGATGCGCACCCTGGATGTGTTCCGCACCTCGGTAGCGGCCGCCGCGCTGGGCTTTGCGCGCAGGGCAATGGATGAGGCCTTGCAGCGCGCCACCAGCCGGCGCATGTTCCAGGGCGTGCTGGCCGATTTTCAGCTCACCCAGGCCAAGCTCGCACAGATGGCCACGCAGATCGACAGCGCCGCGCTGCTGACCTACCGCGCCGCCTGGCAGCGCGACCAGGGCCAGAGCGTGACCAGCGAGGCGGCGATGGCCAAGATGACCGCTACCGAGAACGCGCAGCAGGTGATCGATGCGGCGCTGCAGATGTGGGGCGGGCTGGGTGTTGTCAGCGATCAACCGGTCGAGCGCCTGTACCGCGAGATCCGCGCGCTGCGCATTTACGAAGGGGCGACCGAGGTGCAGCAGCTCATCATCGCCCGTGAGCTGCTCAAACA
Organism: Comamonas sp. B-9; assembly: GCF_000410635.1. Classification (NCBI taxonomy): domain Bacteria; kingdom Pseudomonadati; phylum Pseudomonadota; class Betaproteobacteria; order Burkholderiales; family Comamonadaceae; genus Comamonas; species Comamonas sp. B-9. The sequence goes on along the minus strand of NZ_KE148679.1, from coordinate 79,493 downwards.
AGTGGCGCCCGCTGCGCCTTGACCATTGCCGAGGACCTGGACGCCGGTCCTGGTTTCCTCCTTCAGCCTGGAGTTTGCGAGATGTCTGCCACGCCCTATACCGCGCATATCGACCGATTTGCCGCCAAGCATCTGCCGCCGCCCGAGTTGCAGCCCGACTACCTGTTCGAGCTGCCCGAGCTGCAGTTCCCCGAGCGCCTCAACTGCGCCGCCGAGCTGCTGGACCGCCATGTGGCCGAGGGCCGGGGCGAGCGCCTGTGCCTGCAGGCCCAGGGTGTGCGCTGGACCTATGCCGAGCTGCAGGCCCAGGCCAACCGCATTGCCAACGTATTGACCGCCCAGATGGGCCTGGTACCCGGCAACCGCGTGCTGCTGTGCGCGCCCAACAACCCGATGATGGTGGCGAGCTGGTTTGCCGTCGTCAAGGCTGGCGGCATTGCGGTGGCTGCCATGCCGCTGCTGCGCGCCAAGGAGCTGGGCACCATCATCGAGATTGCCCAGATCAGCCATGCGCTCTGCGATGCGGCCTTGCTGGCCGAGGTGCAGGCAGCGCAGGCCGCCAACCCGCGCTTGCAGGCTGTGCGCTATTTCAACGGAGCTGGCCTGCCGGCAGCGCAGGCGCTGGAGCCGCTGATGGCCCAGGCCTCGCCGCATTTCGACACCGTGCAGACGGCGGCGACCGACACCTGCCTGCTGGGCTTTACCTCGGGTACCACAGGGGTGCCCAAGGCCACGATGCATTTCCACCGCGATGTCATGGCGGTTTGCGCCTGCTGGCCGCGCCATGTGCTGCGGGCTGCGCCCGATGATGTCTTCATCGGCAGCCCGCCGCTGGCCTTTACCTTTGGCCTGGGCGGCCAGGTGCTGTTCCCGATGGCGATTGGTGCCTCGATGGCGCTGCTGGAGAAGGCCGGACCGCTGCAGCTGGTCGATGGCATCGAGCAGTTTGGCGCCACCGTGGTGTTCACCGCGCCGACCTCGTACCGCGTGATGGCCCAGCAGGGCGAGCGGCTGCGCCAGACCCGGTTGCGCAAATGCGTATCGGCCGGCGAGGCCTTGAATGCCTCGACGCGCGCGCTGTGGAAAGCTGCCACCGGCATCGAGATCATCGACGGCATCGGCTCGACCGAGATGCTGCATATCTTTATCTCGCACCGTGAGGACGAGGCCCGGCCCGGCGCCACCGGCCGCGCCGTGCCCGGCTACCGCGCCAAGGTGGTCGATGAGCAGGGCCAGGAAGTGCCGGCCGGCACGGTGGGCAAGCTGGCGGTGCAGGGCCCCACCGGCTGCCGCTACCTGAACGACAGCCGCCAGACCCAGTATGTGCATGCGGGCTGGAACCTGACCGGTGACGCCTATGTGATGGATGCGGACGGCTACTTTGTCTACCAGGCCCGCACCGATGACATGATCATCTCTTCGGGCTACAACATCGCCGCGCCCGAGGTCGAAGACGCCTTGCTCGCGCATGCGGCGGTGGCCGAATGCGCGGTGATTGGCCTGCCCGACAGCGAGCGCGGCCAGATCGTCAAGGCCTTTGTGGTGCTGCGCCCGGGCTTTGCGGCGGACGCGGACATGGTCAAGACCTTGCAGGATTTCGTCAAAAGCACGGTGGCGCCCTACAAATACCCACGGGCCCTGGATTTTGTCGCGCAGCTGCCGCGCACAGCTACGGGAAAACTACAACGGTTTCGGCTGCACAGCCCGGCATAGTAGCGGCTCGGCAAATTTTTACGTACTTCAACCAGGGAACCAGCATGAAGCCTCATCTCTTGCATCGCAGTCTTGTCAGTCTGTCCATCGCGCTGCTCTGCGCCAGCAGCGCCAGTGCCGCCGACCAGGTCAAGGTGGGGTTGCTGAGCACCTTGTCGGGCCCCGGCGCCGGTCTGGGCACCGATATCCGCGACGGCTTTCAGCTGGCCGTCAAGCACATGAACGGCAAGATCGGCAACCTGCCCGCCGAGGTGGTGGTGGTCGATGACCAGCAAAACCCCGAGGTGGCCAAGCAGACGGCCGAGCGCCTGCTCAAGCGGGACAAGGTGGATTTCATGACCGGCACCGTGTTCTCCAACGTGATGCTGGCCGTGGGCCCGGCGGCGTTCCAGAACAAGACCTTCTTCATCAGCCCCAATGCCGGTCCCTCGCAGTACGCAGGGGCCCAGTGCAACCCGTATTTCTTCAATGTCTCGCAGCAAAACGATGCCTTGCATGAGGCAGCGGGCCAGACCATGCAGGACAAGGGCTTCAAGCGTGTGGCGCTGATCGCGCCGAACTACCCCGCAGGCAAGGACTCGATCGCCGGCTTCAGGCGCTTCTACAAGGGCGAGATCGGCATGGAGACCTATACCTCGCTGAGCCAGCTGGACTATGGCGCGGAGATCTCCAAGATGCGTGCGGCCCAGGTCGATGGCGTCTATATCTTTCTGCCCGGTGGCCTGGGCGTGAACTTCATCAAGCAGTTTGTCGGGGCCGGACTGTCCAAGGACATCACCTTGTATGCGCCGGGCTTCTCGGCCGATGAGGACGTGATCCGTGCGGTGGGCGACTCGATGCTGGGCACCTTCAACACCTCGCAGTGGGCGCATGACCTGGACAATGCTGCGAACAAGAAGTTTGTCGCGGACTTCCAGAAGGAGTTTGGCCGCAGCCCCTCGCTCTACGCCTCGCACGGCTATGACGCCGCCCGCCTGATGGACGCGGCGGTGCGTGATGTCAAGGGCAAGCTCGATGATAAGGCGGCCTTGCGCAAGGCCATCGAGGCGGCCAAGTTCGAGTCGGTGCGGGGCAGCTTCAAGTTCAACAGCAACCACTTTCCGGTGCAGGACTATTACCTGCGCGTGGTGAGCAAGGATGCGCAGGGCAAGCTGACCAACCGCACGGTGGGCACGGTGTTCAAGAACCACCAGGATGCCTACGTCAAAGACTGCAAGATGCCCTCCTGATCGATGAACACCATCCTGATTCTTGAGCAGACGCTCAACGGCCTGCAGTTCGGCCTGATGCTGTTCCTGCTGGCCGCTGGCCTCACGCTCGTGTTCGGCATCATGGACATGATCAACCTGGCCCATGGTTCGCTCTACATGATCGGCGCCTACCTGGTGGCCAGCCTCAGCCAGGCCACCGGCTCGTTCTGGCTGGGCCTGGGCCTGGGGGTGCTGGCCACGGTGCTGGTGGGCGTGCTGCTGGAATACACGATCCTGCGCCGCCTCTACCACCGCGACCACCTGTCGCAGGTGATGGGCACCTTTGCCATCTTGCTGATGAGCAACGAGATCGTGCGCATCATCTGGGGCGCGCAGCCGCTGATGCTCAACCCGCCCGCCGCGCTGGCTGGGCCGGTCCAGTTGATGGATGGTTTCTCCTATCCGGCCTACCGGCTGCTGATCATCGGCGTGGGCCTTGCCGTGGCTTTGCTGCTGTGGCTCCTGGTAACCCGCACGCGCTTTGGCATGCAGGTGCGCGCGGGCGCGGCCAACCGCGAGATGGCGACTGCCATGGGCGCCAATGTGCGCTGGCTGTTCACGCTGGTGTTTGCGCTGGGCGCTGCGCTGTGTGCCGTGGCGGGCGGCATGCTGGGCCCCCTCCTCGCGGTGCAGGTGGGCATGGGCGAGAGCATTCTGATCCTCGCCTTTGTGGTGATCGTCATTGGCGGCATCGGCTCGATCCGCGGCGCGCTGCTGGGCGCCTTGCTGGTCGGCCTGGTCGACACCGCCGGCCGCACCCTCGTGCCCTTGTTGTTTGACAAGGCCATGGGCCCCGAGGTGGCAGCCAACGCCGGCCCGGCCGTGGCCTCGATCCTGATCTATGTGCTGATGGCTGCCGTGCTCTTCACCAAACCCCAAGGCTTGTTTCCCGCCCATGACTGACACGACCGCCCCCCGACCCGCCTCTGCGCAGGCCATGCAGGCCACGCAGCCCAGCGTCTTCGACCACCGCTTGCAGCCGCGCTGGGCATTGCCGCTGTTGGCGCTGCTGATCGCCTTTCCGCTGATCGCCCAGGCGACGGGTGAAGAGTTTTACATCGGCGTGGCCAGCCGTGTGCTGGTGTTTGGCCTGGCCGCTGCCAGCCTCAATTTCATCCTCGGCTTTGGCGGCATGGTGAGCTTTGGCCATGCGGCCTTTGTCGGCCTGGGTGCCTACACCGTGGGCCTGCTGATGCAGCAGGGTGTGACCTCCGCCTGGCTGGCCTGGCCGCTGGCGATGCTGATGGGTGCGGCCTTTTCGCTGCTGGTGGGCGCCATCAGCCTGCGCACCCAGGGCGTCTACTTCATCATGATCACCCTGGCCTTTGCGCAGATGCTGTACTACCTGATCATGTCGTTCAAATCGCTGGGCGGTGATGACGGCCTGTCGCTGCCCAGCCGCTCGGAGATTGGCCTGGGTCTGGACCTGGGCCAGGACGCGACCTTCTACTACGTGGTGCTGGCGCTGGTCTGCATCAGCATGCTGCTGATGGCGCGGGTGCTGAACGCCCGTTTTGGCCATGTGCTGCAGGCCATCAAGGAAAACGAGACGCGCATGCAGGCCATCGGCTTTCCGGTCTACCGCTACAAGCTCGTGGCCTTTACGTTGGCTGGTGCCTTTGCCGGGCTGGCAGGCGCGATGCTGGCCAACCAGGGCAGCTTTGTCGGCCCCGGCATGCTGCAGTGGACCCAGTCGGGCATCCTGCTGATCATGGTCATCTTGGGCGGTGTCGGCCATCTCTATGGCGGCCTCTTGGGCGCGGCGGTGTTTTTGCTGCTGGAAGAAGTGCTGGCCGCCTACACGGTGCACTGGCAGCTGGGCCTGGGCGCCGTGCTGCTGATCGTGGTGCTGGTGGCACCCAATGGTTTGCTGAGCCTGCGGCGCGGCATGTGGAGCAAGCGATGAGCACGGCCAAGATGCCAACCCCTTTGTTGCAGGTGCAGAACCTGGTCAAGCGCTTTGGTGGCCTGACGGCCACCGACCATGCCAGCTTTGCGGTGCAGGCCGGCCAGATCCATGCCTTGATCGGGCCCAACGGCGCGGGCAAGACGACCTTGATCCACCAGCTGTCGGGGGCGCTCGCGCCCGATGAAGGGCAGATCCTGTTTGCTGGTGAGGCGGTGGAGCGCAAGCCCATGCCCGCGCGGGTGCAGGCCGGCCTGGTGCGCTCCTACCAGATCACCAGCATCTTCAAGCGCCTGACGGTGCTGGAGAACATTGCACTGGGCGTGCAGGCACGCGATGGATCGAGCTGGCGCTTTTGGCGCCCGGCACGCAGCGAGAGCGCGCGCTATGCGCAGGCCGCCGAGGTGGCCGAGCGCGTGGGCCTGGCTGCGCAGTTGCAGCAAACCGCCGGTCTGCTGGCACATGGCGAGCAGCGCCAGCTGGAGGTGGCTTTGGCGCTGGCCACGCGGCCGCGCATGCTGCTGCTCGATGAGCCGATGGCGGGCATGGGGCCGGACGAATCCGAGCGCATGGTGCAGCAGCTGCTGCAGCTGCGCCAGGACACGACGATCCTGCTGGTGGAGCACGACATGGACGCGGTCTTCCGCCTGGCCGACCGCATCTCGACGCTGGTGTTTGGCAAGGTGATCGCGACGGGCACGCCCGATGAGATTCGGCGCAACCCGGATGTGCGGCGCGCCTACCTGGGCGATGAAGCCGCAGAGGAGGCCGCCTGATGAGCACTTTGCTGGAAGTGGACGCACTGGAGACCTGCTACGGCAGCAGCCAGGTGCTGTTTGGCATCCATCTGCGCATGGCGGCGGGCGAGGTCGCGACCTTGCTGGGGCGCAATGGCATGGGCAAGACCACCACGGTGCGCAGCCTGCTGGGCATGACACCGGCATCGGCGGGCAGCGTGCGGTTTCGGGGCGAGCGCATCGAGCACCTGCCTGCCGACCGCATCGCCCGCATGGGCATGGCCGTGGTGCCCGAGGGCCGGCAGATCTTTGCCAACCTGACGGTGCAGGAAAACCTGCAGGCCTTTGCGGCCAACCGCAATGCCTCGGACAACCCCTGGTCGCTGGACCGTGTCTACCAGCTGTTCCCGCGCCTGGCCGAGCGCGCCGGTAACCCGGGCAACCGGCTCTCGGGCGGCGAGCAGCAGATGCTGGCCATTGGCCGGGCGCTGATGACCAACCCGCATCTGCTGATCCTGGACGAGGCGACCGAAGGCCTGGCGCCGCTGATCCGCGAGGAGATCTGGCAGTGCCTGGCGGCCTTGCGCGCGCAGGGCCAGGCGATTTTGGTGATCGACAAATACGTCAAGCGGCTGATGGCGCTGGCCGACCAGCACACCTTGATCGAGCGCGGCCAGGTGGTATGGCAGGGCAGCTCGGCCCAGCTGGAGGCGCAGCCCGCGCTGTGGCAGCGCTATATCGGGGTCTGACATGGCAGCCCTGACCTGGCCTGAGGCCGGCCCCGTTTTCCGCGTGGCCACCGGCATCCGTTTTGCGCAGTGCGATCCGGCCGGCATTGTGTTTTATCCGCAGTACCTGGTGCTGTTCCAGTCGCTGGTCGAGGACTGGTTCAACCAGGCGCTGCACCACCCCTATGCCCAGATGCTGGGGCCCGAGCGCACGGGTCTACCCATCGTGCATCTGGCCTGTGATTTTCGTGCCATTGCCCGCATGGGCGATGCGGTGCAGCTGGAGCTGGCCGTGCTGCGGCTGGGCAGCCGCTCGCTGCAGCTGGCGCTGCGCTGTGTGGGCGACGATGGCCAGGTGCGGGCACTGGCCCACCAGGCGCTGGTGTTCACCAGCCTGGACAGCCATGAGGCCATCCGCATACCGCCAGCCATCCACCGCCGCATGGCGGCCTGGCTGGCCGGTGAGCGTTTTCAATAATGCTTGGTTTTTAGAAGGAATCGTCTCATGCAAGTACTACTTCCCCAGGGCTGGCCCCGGCCCAAGGGCTATGCCAATGGCGTGATGGTCAGCGGCCGGCAGATTTTTGTCGCCGGCATGATCGGCTGGGATGCGCAAGGGGTGTTCCACACCGACGACCTGACCGGCCAGGTGCGCCAGGCGCTGCAGAACATTGTGGCGGTGCTCGAAGAGGGCGGCGCCCGGCCCGAGCATATCGTGCGCATGACCTGGTACATCACCGACAAAGAGGCCTATATGGCCCAGCAGGCGGAGATCGGCAAGGCCTACCGCGAGCTGATCGGCAGCTTCAACGCCGCGATGACCGCAGTGCAGGTGGTGGCCTTGATCGAGGACCGCGCCAAGGTGGAGATCGAGGTCACCGCCGTGGTGCCCGATGCCGGCTGAACCGGCCATGGCTGTGCCCGGACCTTTCAAGATGTACCGCGATTTTGAATCGCAGGCGCAGATTGATGCGCAGTACGACCCGCTGCGCCCGGTGGCCGACCCGGCTGCCGCGCGCCAGCATTTTGCCGAGCGCAGTGCCCAGGCGCGTAGGGGGCTGCGCTGCACGCTGGATGTGCCGTTTGGCCCGACTCTGGCCGAGACGCTGGATATCTTCCCGGCCGAGGGCGGCGCGGCGGCGCCCGTGTTTGTCTATCTGCATGGTGGCTACTGGCGGGCCAACACCTCCAAGGAGTTCAGCTGCGTCGCCTTCGGCCCGCAGGCGCTGGGCTTTTGCACCGTGGTGGTGAACTATGCCTTGTGCCCGCAGGTGAGCATTGACGAAATCGTGCGCCAGTGCCGCGCCAGCCTGGCCTGGGTGCTGCGCCATATCGAGGCCTATGGCGGCGACCCGGCAAGGGTGGTGGTGGGCGGGCATTCTGCTGGTGGCCAGTTGGCTGCGATGTGCCTGCAAACGCGCTGGGAGCGCGACTATGGCCTGCCCGATGACCCGCTGCGCGGCGCGCTGCTGATCAGCGGCCTCTACGATATCGCGCCGCTGCGCTACAGCTACCTGCAGCCGCTGATCCAGCTCGACGACGGGCTGGTTGCGCGCAACTCACCCCCGTTTGCGGCCAGGCGCTGCGCCACCCCCATGCACCTGGTCTGGGGCGGGCGCGAACAAAGCGAGTTTGAGCGCCAGTCGCGGCTGATGCACAGCGCCTGGCAGGCGGCAGGCAATGTGGCCGAGCAGGCGGCGCTGCCCGGCTGCGACCATTTCACGGTGCTCCATGGGCTGGAGGATCCGCAGTCGGATCTGTGCCAGCGCCTGCTGCGGCTGTCGGCCTAGATCCGCTTGGAAAACGTCTGCCGAGCAGACGTCCTGTTTAGAAGTCCAGCAGGCTGAAGCCCAGCGAGAACACCGTGCGCTTGTAGTTGTAGTCGATCAGGCTGTCACCATAGCCGTGGAAGAGCTGGGCATGCAGGCGCAGGTTGCTCTTGCCGCCCATCCAGCCATCACCCAGGGTGTGCATCCATTCGACGCGGCCGGAGCCCTTGCCATGGCCGTTGAGCGAGCCGCGTGCGGTCACGCCCATCCAGTTGCGCTGGTTGACGTTCCAGCCCAGTTTCAGCTCGCTGCGGCCGATGTAGTTCTGGATATTGGGGTTGTTGTCGTCTTCCGCGCTCTCGTTGATGCGGTGCCAGATCTTGGCCTGCAGCTGCCAGCGGTTGTCCAGCTCAAACCCGGTCATCAGGTAGGTGCGGTTCCAGCTGCGCGAGAGCGGGTCGCTCTGGCCATTGGACTGGTGCTCCAGGCCAATGCCGCTGTAGCGCCAGCGCCAGCCAAAGGGCAGCTGGGCGGTGGTCGGGTAGACGTAGAAGATCTCGGGCTGGTGGTCGGTCGTGCGGAAGGGGCGCGAGAGGTCCGAGTTGAACCCCTGCCAGTAGGACAGGCCGGTGTAGCCAATCCACAGCGAATCACGCAGCTTGCCATTGGGGTCGGTGAGCAGGTTTTGCGCCAGCTTGGTGCGCACCGACAGCTGGATGCGCATCTCCTGACGCTGGTAGTCGGTCTCGGTGGTGGCCGAATTGACCGGGTTGAGCGAGCTGGGCTGGCGGTTGACCTTGTCGCCGACAGCCACCGACACCGACAGTGGGCGGTAGCCACGGAAGCTGAACTGGCCGCAGTCGGTGCCCGCTTCCAGCTCCCAAAAGCGTGACATCTCGGTGTAGGCATCGTCGCGGCAGCCGCCAATCGGGGCGGGCGCATCGGCGGCGGCGAGGGCGCCAGCTGGCGGGGTCAGGCCGACCATGGCGTTGGCCGAGGCGGCAGGGGTGCTGGCTGCGGGCTGCGCCTGTTGGCTGAGCTGGGGCTGCTGCGACTGCTGCTGCGCCCATTGGTCAAAACAGGCCAGGCGGGCGGGGCCGTCGCTGAGCGCCGTGCACTGCTGCCACACCGTGGCCGTTGTGGCGCTGGCGCTGGCAGGGGTTTGCGCAAAGCTGCCCAGCGGCAGACCGGCCATCAGCAGGCTCCCCCCCC
>NZ_KE148679.1:60200-70168 GCF_000410635.1 Comamonas sp. B-9 | reverse complement strand
CTCGCCGCCAGCGGTGCTGGCGAGCGCAGAAATTTCGTTGTTGTCATGGTCGAGGAGGAAGGTAGGACGCGTGGCTGGGACGGCTGCGAGGATGCCCATTATTGCGGCGATTAGGGCGTTTTCGATGGCTTGCGCATGACGAAGGCGTGGCTGGTGTCGTTCGCATCCAACCATTCGCCCCGGATCTCGCGGCCGCAGCTGCCGTCGACCACCTCGCCCAGCCAGGTGCCCGAGACCTTTTTGCCATCGGCCGACTCTTCCATCGTCAGCTTGCCCTTGTCCACATCACCGACCACGATGGCGGTGCTGCCGGGCCGCTGGATCTGGCCTTTGACGGTGCCGTTCCATTCGGGGTGGGGGGCCAGCTGCAAAGTCACGGGGCCGGGCAGGCCGGGCAGTTCGGCCTGCCAGTGGCCCAGCAGCTCGGGCTGCTCCATCTGCAGCGCGCTGGGGCAGGCAGGGCGGGGGGCGGGGGTGCTGGTGCAGGCGCTGGCCAGTGCAGCGCACAAGGCGGTCAGGATCAGGGTCTTGGTCATGGATAGTCAGAGGGGATCGGGGCTGGCGGCAGCGGTGCTCTGGGCCTTGCGCGCGAACTCTTCGCGCAGCTGGCGCAGTTTCTCGCGCGGGTCTTCGCGAGCGGTGCTGCTGTCCAGGCCCATCTCGGCAATAAAGCGGCTGGGCAGGGCGGAGACCAGCTCGCGCCCCTTTTTGCGCCGCTTGGTCCAGCTCACGGCCAGCGAGCGCTGGGCCCGCGTGATGCCCACGTACATCAGGCGGCGCTCTTCCTGCAGGCGCTGCGCGGTATCGTCGCTGACCTTTTGCTGGCGCCCGTCATCGTCGTCGAGCTTGAAGGGCAGCAGCCCTTCGTTGACGCCGATCAGCATCACATGGGGCCACTCCAGGCCCTTGCTGGCATGCAGGGTGGAGAGGATCACCATGTCCTGCTCCTTTTCGCGCTCGCTGATGGTCGAGAGCAGGGCGATGGTCTGCGAGACTTCGAGCAGGCTCTTGGACTCGCTCACGGTCGTTGTATCGGCCGCTGTCGTGGTCTGGCCGCCTGCGCGCTGGGCCATCCAGTCGCAGAACTCCAGCACATTGGTCCAGCGGGCGGCGGCGACCTTCTCGCTGTCTTCGGCGTCATAGAGGTGCTGCTCGTAGCCGATCTCCTTGAGCCAGTCGAGCAGAAAGGCCAGCGATTGCTCGGCCCCGCGTGTCTGGCGGGCGCGGTATTCCAGGTCATTGATATAGCGGCCAAACTCCAGCAGGCTCTCGCGGCCCTTGGCGGGCATCGCGTCTTCGAGCATGGCATTGAACAGCGCACCAAACATGCTGCATCGGTGGGCCTTGGAGAATTCGCCCAGGCGCCCCAAGGTGGTGTGGCCGATGCCGCGCTTGGGGTTGGTGATGGCGCGCAGAAAGGCCGGGTCGTCGTCGTTGTTGATCCACAGCCGGAACCAGGCGCAGAGGTCGCGGATTTCGGCGCGGTCAAAAAAGCTGGTGCCGCCCGATACCTTGTAGGGCACATTGGCCTTGCGCAGTGCCTTCTCGAAAGGCTTGGCCTGGTGGTTGGCGCGGTAGAGAATGGCGAAGTTCTTCCAGTCCGGCGGCGGGTTGGCCGCTGCGCGCAGGCTCAGGATGCGGGCGACGGCGCGCTCGGCCTCGTGCTCTTCGGAGTCGCAATCGACAATGCGCACCGGCTCGCCCTCGCCCAGCTCGGAAAACAAGGTCTTGGGAAACAGCTTGGGGTTGGGCTGGATCACATTGTTGGCCGCGCGCAGGATGGCGCTGGTCGAGCGGTAGTTCTGCTCGAGCTTGATGACCTTGAGCTGGGGATAGTCCACCGGCAGCTTCTTGAGGTTGTCCAAGGTGGCGCCGCGCCAGCCGTAGATGCTCTGGTCGTCATCGCCCACGGCGGTGAGGTGGCCGCGCTCGCCCACCAGCAGCTTGAGCAGCTCGTACTGGGTGGCATTGGTGTCCTGGTATTCGTCGACCAGCACATGGCCCAGGTTGGCCTGCCATTTGGCGCGGACCTCGGTGTGGTCGCGCAGCAGGCGCAGCGGCATGCCGATCAGGTCGTCAAAGTCCACGCTCTGGTAGGCGGTCAGCCGCTCGTCGTAGCGCTGCATCAGCACGGCAATCGCACGCTCGTTGTCATCGGCAGCCTGGGCCAGCGCCTCCTTGTAGTCGAGGCCCATGTTCTTCCATTTGCTGATGGTCCACTGCCATTGGCGGGCGGTGGCCACATCGGCGGTGCCGCCAGCGGCATCCTTGAGGATGCCGACCACGTCGTCGCTGTCCAGAATGCTGAACTGGGGCTTGAGCCCGAGCACATGGCCGTCCTCGCGCACCATCTTCACCCCCAGCGCATGGAAGGTGCAGACCAGCACATCCTTGGCCTGGCGGCCGATGAGGCTCTTGGCGCGCTCGCGCATTTCGGAGGCGGCCTTGTTGGTGAAGGTGATGGCCGCAATCTTGCGCGGCGCCATGCCGGTCTCGATCAGGCGGGCAATCTTGTGGGTGATCACCCGGGTCTTGCCCGATCCGGCACCGGCGAGCACCAGGCAGGGTCCCTGGGTGTAGTGCACAGCTTGTAATTGGGCGAGATTGAGACCAGCGGCCATGGTGGCGAGCGTACCTTTGCAGATCAGGAAGGAGAGCGCAGAAGAATAGCCGCAACGACAGGCATCTGCAGATTCAGGACTTTGGCTTTTACATGTTTGCTTACACAAAAAACCACAGATTCTTTGAAATTGTCAATGAATGTAGAGCAGATGGTAAAACCCCCAAAGAAACACTTGCGTCTGGCAAGCAAGCTTTTAGAATGCCGATAGTATTGCTGCGGCTAAGTGGCAAACCCTATTAATTAAGCCAATAAAAGTGTGAAATTATCGCCATGCAGACCGCCGGTATTTCCGCAGAATTGCTGACCCCCAGCAGCCGCAACCGCTTTGCGCCGCTGTACGGCGTGGCCTCGCGCAAATCGGTGCTTCCCTGGAAGGAGGTACCCCGTGACCGCGCCCAGCTGATTGTGCTGGACCAGGGCATGGCCGATGCGATCTCGTCGCTGGGCAAGGCACCTTGCGTGGTCTGCATCGGGCAGGTCAAGACGGCGATGCTCGATGGCGCCAGCTGGGTGGGCCGGCTGGAGGCGGACTACACCTTGAGCGATTTGATCGACATGTTTGACCGCGCAGCGGTCTTTCTGCTCGACTGGGATGCGCGCAACAAGGTCATCCGCCAGGAATCGGTGCAGGCCGCTGCACAGCCTGCACCGACGACCCGCCAGGAGTTCCGCTACCAGCTCAAGTCCTGGGTGTCGGTGGGCGCGCCTTTCAATACCGGCGCCTGCATCCGCGCGCTGGCGCTGCTCTCGCGTGAACCGGTCTCCATTGTCCAGCTGTGCCTGCACAGCGGGCTGGACAACACGGTGGCCCGTGGTCTCCTGGTCGAGCTGGGCCGGCGCGGCGTGCTGCGCGGCGTGGCCATGCCCGTCATTTCCGCTGCTTCTTCCCCCTCCCACCATCGCGAGCCGCTACACTCCAAAGGTTTGCTCAGCCGTTTGGGCCGATGGATACGAGGGGGAGGTAAGCCGGGATGAATCAAGAATCAGGCGGAGTCGGGCCGCACAAGATGCCGCGCATTGCGCTGTGCGGGCCCATGGGTATTGGCAAGACCACCGCTGTGCGTTCGCTGTGCGGTGCGCTGATGTCCAGCTCCGATGTCCGCAACCTCGATCTGGCGGCCCACAGCAAGGAGCTCACCACGGTCGGCACCGAGTTTGGCGAGATCGATCTGGGCGGCGGTGAAGTGGTGCAGATCTGCGGCTGCCCGGGCCAGGAGCGTTTCAGCTTTGTGCGCCAGTGGGTGCTGTCGGTGTCGATGGGCGTGTTCATCATGACCGATGTGAACAGCCCGACCAGCCTGGCCGAGACCAACCATATCCTCGACGAGATCGGGCAACTGCCCCAGCCGCCTGTCACGCTGGTGCTGAGCGCACGCCCGGCCGCAACAGAACAAATTGAAACATTCGCCCAAGGCGTGTATTCTGCTGGCCATGGGGTGATTCCCGTTCTGGAAGCGGACCCGCGCGACCGTGGGCAGCTGCTGGATGCGATGAGCGTACTTGTTTCCATGCTGTCCCTGCAAAGCGAGAATTCATGACTGCATCACAACCTCTGATCCCTGCCCAGGTCGTCAAGGCAGGCCAGCAGGCGCTTGATAAGCTTATTGGTCCTGTTGATGGCGTGCGTGTGGCACTGCTGAGCACGCCCGATGGATTTGAAATTGCATCCTTGCGCACGAACAGCGAGCTGCAGCTCAACCGCCTGTCGGCCATGGCCGGCTCGCTGATGGCGATGGCGCGTGCCGTGGGGCGCGAGATCAACCACACCGGTTGCAAGCGCCTGACCTTCGAGACCGAGAGCGGCGTGGTCGTGTTCCAGTCGGTCACCTCCGAGTTCCCCTGCATTCTGTGCATGGTGCTCGATACCAATGCGATCCTGGGCCGCGTGCTGTGGGCTGCGGCCGAAGTGGGCGCGGAGATGAACAAAGTCTGATGGCAAGTCTGGCTGCGGCCGGCACCTTGTTGTGGGAGAGCTGCGTATGCGCCGCACTGGCCGTATGGCGCAGCAACGATAAACCGCCAGTGTGTGAAGGGGGAGTGAGATGGCTTCGGTTCAAGACACGTTGACGCAACTTTTGACGGTGGAGGGTGCCATGTGCGCCGCGCTGGTGGACAGTGGCAGCGGCATGCTTTTGGGCAGTGCCGGATCGGGCCTGGACCTGGAGCTGGCAGCGGCCGGCAACACCGAGGTTGTGCGGGCCAAGCTCAAGACGATGAAATCGCTGGGTCTGCAAGACTCGATCGATGACATCCTGATCACCCTGGGCTCGCAGTACCACATCATCCGCCCGGTGGCGCTCAAGGAAGGCCTGTTCCTGTACCTGGTGCTGGACAAGCAGCGCAGCAACCTGGCGCTGGCCCGGCGTAAATGTGCGGAAGTCGAAAAATTGGTGACGATCTAAGTGCTTTAGATCGTTTTGGGCTCTGATCTGACACGCAGGTGTAGACAGGGCCTTGCAAGACCGGCCATCGATGAGGCCGGTCTTTTCTTTTGTGGACCGCGCGCCAGCCAGTGCCGGTCCCTCGCGCTACATCTGTGCTGGCGCATTCTGGGCACAATCGAGCCGTGCTGTCCGTCTTCCAAGTCACCTTTCCTTTTTTTGCGCTGGTTCTGTGCGGCTTTGTGGCCACGCGGCGCGGCATTTTTCCGCTGCCCGCCATTGCAGGCGTGAATGCCTTTGTGCTGTATTTTGCGCTGCCTTGCATGCTGTACAAGGCCGGCTCGTCGCTGCCTTTTGCGCAGCTGATGAACCTGCCGATCTTGCTGCTGTATGTGCTGTGCCAGTTCCTGCTGGTGGCGGGCTGCGTGGCGGCCTCGCGCCTGCGCGGCATGGACTGGAACAACAGCGCCTTTGGCGCGCTGGTGACCGCTTTTCCCAATACCGGGTTCATGGGCTTGCCGCTCTTGGTGGCGCTGCTGGGCGATGCGGCGGCGGGCCCGGCCATCGTCACCATGATGGTCGATATGGTGTTCACCACGTCGCTGTGCCTGGCGCTGTCGCGCATGGATGGGGCGGCAGGCAATGCGCGTGCGGCGCTGCTCAAGGCGCTCAAAGGCGTGCTCACCAACCCCATGCCCTGGGCCATCTTGCTGGGCGCGCTCGCCTCGTTCATGGAGTGGAAGCTGCCCCAGGCGCTGGACCAGACCGCCGGCCTGCTGGGCAGCGCCGCCACCCCGGTGGCGCTGTTTGCCGTGGGCGCGGTGCTGGCCCGCTCCAAGATGGTGGAAGAGGAATACGCGGCCCCTGCCAGCTATATGCTGCTGGCGCTGGTCAAGCTTTTTGTGCATCCGCTCTTGGTGCTGGGCCTGGGCCATGCCGCGATGGCGGCGGGCCTGCCGGTCCAGCCGTTTGCGCTGCTGGTCGTCGCGCTGGTGGCTGCGCTGCCCAGCGCCAGCAATGTCACCTTGCTGGCCGGGCGCTATGGCGCCCACAATGGCCGCATTGCGCACATTATCTTGGTCAGCACGGCGCTGGCCTTTGTCAGCTTTTCGGCGGCGGTGACCTGGTTGGTCTAGATAGCTTGGGGGTCGACATCGACCAGCCAGCGCACCAGGCCCTTGTGCTCCGGATGCGCGCGCAGCCAGTGCAGGCAAGGCTGCCAGGCGCGCAGGAACTGCTGCAAGGCCTTGCGTGAGGGGCTCTCGATCAGCATCTGGGCGCGCTCCACATTGGCCACGCGCTGCATCGACAACGGAATCGGCGGGTAGACAAAGACCTCGCTGCCGTCCAGCAGCTGTTGGCTGTGCGCCAGCTCGGAGGCGGCGCGCAAAAAGGCCTGGGCCTCCTGCTGCGACCTTGCATCGGCGCGGATGATGGCCTGGTGGGCAAAGGGCGGCATGGCCGCATCGCGCCGCTCCTTGAGCTGCTGGGCGGCAAAGCCGCTGTAGTCCCACTGGCGCAGGGCCTGGTAGACGGCATGCTCGGGCTGCTGGGTCTGCAGCCACATCTCTACGGCGCTGCCCTGGGCGGCCACGTAAGCCGCATCGCGTCCGGCGCGGCCGGCCGCCTGCAGCAGCAGCGAGAACAGGCGCTCGGGCGCGCGGAAGTCGCTGGACATCAGCGCATCATCGGGCTGCACGGCGGCCACCAGGGTCACGCGCCGAAAATCATGGCCCTTGGCGACCATCTGTGTGCCCACCAGCACGTCGACATCGCCAGCATGCATATCGGCCATCTTTTCTTCGAGGGCGCCCTTGGCCTTGGTGGTGTCGGCATCGATGCGGGCAATGCGGGCGGGCTGGCCGTCGGGCCGCTGCACATTGCGCAGCAGGCGCTCGAGCGCCTCTTCCAGCTGCTCGGTGCCCTTGCCCAGCGGCAGAATATCCGGGTTGCCGCAGCTGGGGCAGGCCAGCGGCACGCGCTGGCTGTAGCCACAGTGGTGGCAGCGCAGCGTGCGGTCTATCTTGTGGAACACCTGGTGCGCGCTGCAGTGCGGGCAATCGCTTTTCCAGCCGCAGTCGCCGCAGAACAGCACCGGCGCAAAGCCGCGCCGGTTCAGCAGCACCAGCGCCTGCTCGCCCCGCTCCACCCGCTGTGTAATCGCCTGCAGCAGCGCGGGTGAGAACAGTGCCTGGCGCGGCTGCTGGCGCATATCGACCAGGCGCAGCCGGGGCATCTGGCCAGCGCCAATGCGGCTGGGCATGGCCAGCCGCAGGTAGCGGCCGCCGGCATCCTCGCCGCTGGCAGGCCGGCTGGCCCACCAGCTCTCCAGCGAGGGGGTGGCCGAGCCCAGAATCACCTGGGCCTGCAGGTCATGGCCGCGCCAGATGGCCAGGTCGCGCGCTGAGTAGCGCGCCCCTTCCTGCTGCTTGTAGCTGGCGTCATGCTCCTCGTCGACGATCAATAGCCGCAAATGGGGAAGTGAGGCAAACACCGACATGCGTGTGCCCAGCACAATGCGTGCCTGGCCGGTATGGGCAGCCAGCCAGCTCTTGAGGCGCTGGGGTGCCGTCATGCCGCTGTGCATGCTGACGACCGCACTGTCGCCCAGGCGGGCCGAAAAGCGTGCCTGGAAGCGGGCCTCCAGCTGGGGCGTGAGGTTGATCTCCGGCACCATCACCAGCACCTGGGCCTGGGGATCACGTTCGAGCAAAGCCTCGGCCTGGTGCAGGTAGACCTCGGTCTTGCCGCTGCCGGTGCTGCCAAAAAGCAGAAAGGGGCCCGCATTTTTGTCTATTTGCGCGCAAACTGCCATCTGCTCCTGGCTTAAGGCCAGTGCCTGGTCGGCGGCGATCTCGCTGTCTATCGCCGTCTTTTTGCGCTTGAGGCGCCGGGCCAGTTGCTCGACCGTCAGGTCCCGCAGCGCGGGGGGCAGCGCAGTAATTGCCATCTCGCCCAAGCTGCGCTGGTAGTAACGGGCGGCAAAATGTACCAAACGCAGCCAACTTGCAGGCAATGGCGCAATCGCCTCCAGCACCGCGGTGATCGGTTTGATCTTGGCCGGGTCGCCGGCAAATGCGGTATCCGGACCCCAGACGACGCCCAGCACCTCCCGTTTGCCCAGCGGCACGCGCACCAGGCTGCCTGCGGGCAGCGCATGGGGGGCTTGGTAGGTCAGCAGTTCACTGGCCGCGCTGATGGCACTGTAGGCGGGCGTGTGGACGGCGATGGACAGAAAAATCAAGGGGAGGGCGGAAAGAGACGCGAGAGCTTCGAGTGTAGCGACTGGCGCGTCACCGCATGAGCCAAAGCCCGCCCCGGTGCCTGAGCCGGCCCGTATGGTGTTTCTCCTGATTGCATCTGGGTCTACTGCAATCTTGTGACAAACCAAAGAACTTATACACAAGGCAAATCTCAAGAAAAATCAATACAGGACTTGGATTTCTGTGGATAACTTTGTTGAAATATCGGCGCTCTGACCTGGATCAGAATTACCACACATTGTCAGTTGGCTTGGAGGATTGGCTGACAAAATTTTTTTATTTATATCTTTCATTGAGTTATGTTTTATGATCTGGCAATCTTGTCGATAGAGTCAGGATATTGTGCTAGAGGGTCTGCTTTCCACATTGTGTGCATAAGTGCTTGCTCCGGTGCCAGGCGCGGCACCGAGCGGGCGCGGAGGCCACCGCCTCTTATCCACATTTTTTCGTAAATTGGCTGAGTTATCCACCGCAATTCTTTGATGTGATTCAGAAATTGGGGTTTTGGTGGGTGCTTATGCAGTCGATCTATGCAGCTTCGTTCCACCGGCTGCGGACGGGGGCCTTGGCTTCCGATATGATTTAGCGCCAACCACGCCTGCGCCCTGCTGTTTTGCATGGCGTGGGTCGAATTTTTGCAGCAGCCTTTGGCGCACTGTGCGACGCAGCTGCGCTGGTTCGCGGCTCTGGGCTGGGCCCGCTGGCGTTGGCTAGCCAGGGGCCTGGCTTTTTGCGTCCCCCTGCCTTTTCTACTTGATCCATGTCATTGCTCCGATCGATACTGCATACGCTCTTCATGGGCCTGACGGTCATTCCCTACCCCCTGGCCATCTTGCTGCTGCGGGTTTGTGGTGCCAGCAGCCGCGCCCGCTATGCGGTGGCGCGCCGCTGGCTCAAGCTGTCGGCAGACAGCGCTGGCTGGTTCTGCGGCATCAAAGTCCGGACGCAGGGCATGGAGAATTTGCCGGTCGCCGGCCAGCCCGGCAGTGACAAGGGTGTGGTGCTGCTGTGCAAGCACCAGTCGACCTTCGAGACTTTTTTGATGCCCGCGATCATGCCTACGCCGCTGGCCTATGTGTTCAAGAAGGAGTTGCTGAAGATTCCGTTCTTTGGCTGGTCCATTGGCAGCCTGGACATGATCCATATTGACCGCAAGGATGGCAGCCGCGCCTTTCACAAGGTGGTGGAGCAGGGCAAGCGCCTGCTGGGCCAGGGCATCTGGGTGATCATGTTCCCCGAGGGCACACGCATTGCACGTGGTGAGAGCGGCGACTACAAGACCGGCGCGACGCGCCTGGCCATCATGACCGGTGCCCAGGTGGTGCCGATTGCGGTGACTTCGGCCAAATGCTGGCCGCGCAAGGCCTTTGTCAAGACGCCCGGCATTGTCGATGTGTCCGTCGGCAAGCCCATCGACAGCAAGGGCCGCAAGCATGACGAGCTGATGGCCGAGGTCGAGTACTGGATCGAATCCGAAATGCGCCGCCTGGACCCCGAGGCCTATGTGGGTAAGCCGGCGCTGCGGGCCCCTGCCGCAGCCGTGGCAGCAGCATCCGCCGCTGCCGAGCCGGGTAGCGCTGCCAAATAAAGGAAAAAGACTGCCGTGTCCGCCGCTGAGCGTGCCTTGCTGACCTATTGCCGCAGAGCGGGGTGCTGCCATGGTTGATGTGCGCCGCCTGGTGCAGATGGCGCTGGATCTGT
>NZ_KE148679.1:31563-60097 GCF_000410635.1 Comamonas sp. B-9 | reverse complement strand
CCTGCGCCTGCCGCTGCAGCGCCTCCGCGGCCTGTGCCCGTGCCGATGTCCGCGCTGCCGCCCGCACCGGTCGCCCGCCCAACCGTCCTTCCCATCCCTGCCGCCCCCGCAGCACCCGCCTCCTTGCAGGCCCACCCTGCAGCCAACCGCAGCATTCTGTTGCAGGGCCAGCGGGTGGCCTACTTGCTCCAGCGTGCCAAGCGGCGCAGTATTGGCTTTGTGGTCAGTGAGGACGGCCTGGTGGTGCGCGCGCCGCGCTGGGTGACGCAGCCGGGTATTGACGAGGCGCTGCAGGACAAGGCCGGCTGGATTGTGCGCAAGATCGCCGAGATACAGCAGCGCCGCGCCAGCAGCCTGAGCGCCAGCATCCACTGGGAAGATGGCGCCAGCCTGCCTTTTTTGGGCCAGCCGCTGCAGCTGGTGGTCGATAGCGAGCAGCGCGTGGCGCGCTCCGGGGCGGTCTGGCGGGTCGAGGAAGAGGCGCCGGGCTCGCCCTCGCGTCTCTATCTGGCGCTGCCGCCCAGTGCGGGGCGCACGCAGATCCGCGATCTGGTGCAGGCCTGGTTCATCCAGAGCGCGCGCCAGCATTTTTTGGCGCGGCTGGCGCATTTTGCGCCGCTGCTGGGCGTGCACTACACCAGCTTGCGCCTCTCGAGTGCCGAGACGCGCTGGGGCAGTGCCAGGTCCGATGGCTCGATCCGGCTGAACTGGCGGCTGATGCACTATGCGCCAGCCGTGATCGACTATGTGGTGGCCCATGAGCTGGCGCATTTGCGGGTGATGGACCACAGCCCCCGCTTTTGGGATACCGTGGCCGAGGTGGTGCCTGACCACCGCGCGCTGCGCCAGCAGCTCAAGGACATGCCGGCCCCGCCCTGGGACCGGGCAGCATAGCGGGGCTGGGTCTGCCCGCTATTTTTTGGAAGAGGTATCTATGAGCTTGACCGCAGAACAGCAGACCATTGCGCCTGCCAATGGCTATGCCGGTGATATTGGTGCCCGCCTGGCCTGGCATTGGGTGCAAAACCAGCAGGCCGTGCTGGTCGATGTCCGCACCGATGCCGAACGCGCCTGGGTCGGCCAGGTGCCTGGCGCCGTGGCCATTGCCTGGAAGCAATGGCCGGGCATGGCGATGAACCCGGATTTTGATGCCCAGCTGCTGGCCCTGGCCCAGCGGGCACCCGGCGCCAAGATCGTCTTGCTGTGCCGCAGCGGCGTGCGCTCGGTGGCGGCGGCGCAGCGCGCGAGCCAGCTGGGGCTGGAGGCCTACAACATCCTGCAGGGCTTTGAGGGCGATGCGAATGCCCAGGGGCAGCGCGGCCAGCTCGGTGGCTGGCGCTACCAGGGTTTGCCCTGGTCTCAATGAGCTGTGTAATCGTCGCCGCTTGTAACCGAGCCGCTTCCGAGGCAGTCGGGATAGCGCCGAGCCTGTAAACTTGGCCGCCTCATGATGGATGGAGTCTCACATTGACTGTCGGTGTAGGCAGCGCTGCCTCTGCGCGCGCGTTGGTGGGTAGCGTGCGTGCGCACTGGCCGCTGGTGGTCAAGATGACGCGCCGGGAAGTGAGTGAGCGCTTCAAGGGATCGCTCGGCGGGTGGCTGTGGGCGGTGCTGATACCGCTGTGCATGCTGGTCATCTACACCTTTGTGTTCTCGGTGGTGTTCAAGGCACGCTGGGGCGAGGGGCCCGAGTCCAAGACCCAGTTTGCGATGGTGCTGTTTGCCGGCCTGATCGTCTACGGCCTGTTCTCCGATGTGCTGAACCGCGCCCCTCACCTGGTACTGGCCAATGTGAACTACGTCAAGCGCGTGGTGTTTCCGCTGGAGATTTTGGTGGTGGTGGCCGTGTGCTCGGCGCTGTTCCAGGCGCTGGCCAGTCTGGTGGTGCTGCTCGTGGCGCTGTTGGTGCTGAACGGCAAGATCCCGCTGACGGCCGTGCTGCTGCCGCTGGTCTGGGCGCCTTTGGTCTTGCTCAGTGTCGGCGTGGGCTGGTTTTTTGCGTCGCTGGGCGTGTTTGCCCGCGATCTCAAGCAGATCACCGGGGTGATGACGACGATGCTGATGTTTATCTCGCCGATTTTCTTTCCCGTGCATGCGCTGCCTGCGAGCTTTCAGACCGCGATGTGGCTCAATCCGCTGACTTTTTTCATTGAACAGACGCGCGCCGTGCTGATCTGGGGCCGCATGCCGGACTGGAGCGGCTGGGCGATCAGCATGCTGGCCTGCAGCCTGGTCGCCTGGCTGGGCTTTGCCTGGTTCCAGAAGACGCGCAAGGGATTTGCCGATGTCCTCTGAATCTCTGGCACTGGAAGTGCAGGGCCTGGGCAAGTGCTTCCATATCTATGACGCGCCCGGTGACCGCCTAAAGCAGTTTGTGATGCCGCGCCTCTCGCGCCTCATGGGGCGCGAGCCCAAACCCTACCACCGCGAGTTCTGGGCGCTGCGCGGGCTGGACCTGCAGGTGGCCAGGGGCGAGACCATTGGCATCATTGGCCGCAATGGCTCGGGCAAGTCCACGTTCTTGCAGATGGTCTGCGGCACCTTGGCGCCCAGCTGCGGCGCGGTCACCACCCATGGGCGCATCGCGGCCCTGCTGGAGCTGGGTGCAGGCTTCAACCCCGAGTTCTCGGGCCGGGACAATGTGGCGATGAATGCGGCGCTGCTCGGGCTGAGCGATGCGCAGATCGCCGAGCGCTTTGACTCGATTGCCGCCTTTGCCGATATTGGCGAGTTCATCGACCAGCCGGTCAAGACCTATTCCAGCGGCATGTATGTACGGCTGGCCTTTGCGGTGATTGCCCATGTGGATGCCGATATCCTGGTGGTCGACGAGGCGCTGGCCGTGGGCGATGCGGTGTTCACCCAGAAGTGCATGCGCTTTTTGCGCAGCTTTATGGAGCGCGGCACCTTGCTCTTTGTCAGCCACGATACTGCGGCCATCAAGAGCCTGTGCGATCGCGTGGTCTGGATCGACAAGGGCCAGGTGATGCAGATCGGCCCGACCAAGGAGGTCTGCGACCGCTACATGCAGGCCTGCTATGAGGCCGAGCAGGGCAGCGGGCCGGCCGCTGCGGCTCCGGCGGCGCCGGTGTTCGATGCCGGCCTGCCCTGGCATGACCAGCGGCGCGATTTCTTCCGTGCCGAGCCGCTGCGCAACGATATCGAGGTGTTTCGCTTCAACCCCGAGGCGCCTTCGTTTGGCCTGGGCGGGGCGCGCATTACCGGTGCCTGGCTGATGGACACGCAGCAGCGCCCCTTGCACTGGGTGGTGGGGGGCGAGCCGGTGGTCCTGCGCATCCAGGCCCAGTGCCACCAGCCTCTGCAGTCGCCCATCGTCGGCTTTGTGGTCAAGGACCGCACCGGCCAGGCCGTTTTTGGTGACAACAGCTATTTGAGCTATCTGGGCCAGCCCGTGGCCTGTGCCGGCGGCCAGGTTCTGCAGGCCGAGTTCAGTTTTGACATGCCCCGCATGCCGGTGGGCAATTACGCGATCGACGTCGCACTCGCTGATGGCTCGCAGCACGACCATGTGCAGCAGCACTGGATCCAGGATGCGCTGCACTTCAAGTCCGAGTCCACGAACATGGCCACCGGACTGCTGGGTATTCCGATGCGGTCCATCGTGCTGCAGGCCGGCCAGGCGCAACAGGAAACCTCTTCCCCATGAACCGTATGACAGACCTCCCGGGGCAAGCGCGCGCCAGCGATGGCTGGTTGCTGCCCGCCGCGTTGATGGAGCCCTACCATCTGACCCATCCTGCGCCCTGGGCCGGGCATATTCCGTTTGCCGCCTGGCTGATGGCGGTGGCGCAGCCGCGCAGCCTGGTCGAGCTGGGCGCTTATTCGGGCATTTCCTACCTGGCTTTTTGCCAGGCGATTGCGGAGCAGGGCTTGCTGACGCGCACCTATGCGGTCGACACCTGGGAGGGCGATGCCCATGCCGGCGCCTACGGCGAGGGCATTTTGGCCAGCCTGCGCCAGGCCCATGACCCGCACTACACCCAGTTCTCGACCCTGATGCGCATGCGCTTTGACGAGGCCTTGCCGAGTTTTGCCGACGGCAGCGTGGATGTGCTGCATATCGATGGCCTGCACACCTACGAGGCGGTGCGCCATGATTTCGAGACCTGGCTGCCCAAGCTGAGCGAGCGTGCTGTGGTGCTGTTCCATGACAGCAATGTGCACCGCGATGACTTTGGCGTGCACCAGCTCTGGGCGGAGCTGGAGGGGCGCTACCCCAGCCTGCATTTTCCGCACAGCAATGGCCTGGGCGTGCTGCTGGTGGGCGCGCAGCAGCCTGCATTGCTGCGCCGCCTCTGTGATCGCAGTGATGCGGCCTTTCAACGTGAGGTCTGCCGGGTGTTTGCTACATTAGGCGCGCGCCTGGAGGCCAAGGCCGAGATGATGGCGCTGCAGCATGCGCTGGGTGACCAGCGCCAGCAGATACAGTCCTTGGAGGCGGCCGGCCAGCAGCGCCACAGCTGGATCGAGAAGCTCGATGCAGATATCCGCAGCCTGGAGCTGGAGCGCCAGCAGCTGCGGGGCCATCTGGAAGGCTCTCAGGCCCAGGCCCAGCAAAGCCAGAATGCGCTGGAGCAGGCCCAGACCCAAACCCAATGGCTGACTGCTCAATGGGAGAGTCGCCAACAGCAGCAGCAGCAACATATCGCGCAGCAGGACATCCAGCTGGCGGCCTTGCAGCAGGAAGCGTTGCAAAAGCAGTGGCAGATCGAGCAGCAGGCCCAGCAGATGCAGGCGCTGGCGCGCAAGCTCTCGCCGATGTGGCAGATCACTGATTTGCTGCGCAAAGGCAAGCGCGTGGTCTTCCGGCTCAAGCAAAAGCTGGCACCGTATGAGCCCGCAGGTCTGCGCCGGCTGCGCCATGCGCTGCGCCGCAAAATGCGCCAGGCCCGGGGCGCGCCTATGCCGGCGGTGGCCCTGCTGCCGGGCAGCAACCGGCATTACGGCATTTTGGCCACGGCGCACACGCAGTTTGTCGCCCATGGGCTGGCCCAGGTGCTGCGCAAGGCCGGCTTTGAAGTGAGCCTGCTGCAGGATGTGCCCGCCGAGGGCTTTGGCCTGGACATGTATATCGTGGTCTGCCCGCAGATGTTCAAACAACTGCCGCCCGGTGAGAAGCGCATCGTCTTCCAGATGGAGCAAAGCGTCAGCCCGCGCTGGTTCACCGATGACTACCTGGCGATTTTGGAAAACTCGCTGTCCGCCTGGGACTATGCGCCAGCCAACCTGGCCTTTTTGGAGACCAAGGGCATCCGCTACCCGCACACCTTCCTGGTGCCCATTGGCGGCGTGGCCGCGTATTCGCAGCTGTTGCAGGACTGCGGCGAGCCTGCATTGCCGCCCGCCGAGCCGAGCTGCGATGTGCTGTTCTACGGCGATGTGAATGCGCCGCGCCGCCAGGAGATGCTGCAGGCCTTGCAGCGCCAGTTCAAGGTGCGCATTGAGGGCAACCTGTTTGGTGATGCCTTGCGCCAGGCCGTGCGCCAGGCGCGGGTGGTCGTCAATATCCACTACTACGAAGGCGCCTTGCTCGAGACCACCCGGGTGTACGAATGCCTGAGCCTGGGCACGCCTGTGGTGACCGAGAGCAGTGCCGATATCCACCAGCATGCGGCCTTGCTGGACAACCCCGCGCTGCGGGTGACGCCGGTGGGCGACGCCCAGGCGATGGTGCAGGCCGTGCAGGAGATGCTGCAGCAGCAAGCGCAGGCGCCTGCACAGCTGCAGCAAGGGTTGGCGGATGAGGTGGCCCGCAGCGGCCAGCAGTTTGAATTCATGGTGCTGCGCGCCCTCTATGCGCTGGGCCGCATCGATGCGGCGCAGTGGGAGGCGCTGACGGTTCCGCAGCCGCTGCCTGGCCGCTGCATGGTGCTGAGCATGCCCGAGACCGTGCGCCGCCGCGCCCATTTCATCGAGCAGACCTTGCCGGGCCTGCAGTCCGAGGTGGCGGTGTTCGATGGCGTGCGCTTCAGCCCCGGCTGGCTGGGCTGCGCGATGAGCTACCAGTACCTGGCGCGCAAGGCCTTGCAGACCGGTGCGACGCAGCTCGAGATCATGGAAGACGATGTCGAGATGCCGCCCGACTATGCCCAGCGCCGCGCCCGCGTCGATGGCTGGCTGGCCGCCCATGACGGCCAGTGGGATATCTTTGCCGGTCTGATCGCCAAGATCCACCCGGGCACCCAGGTGCTGGAGGTGCAGGAGCAGGACGGCGAGACCTTTGTGGTGCTGGACCGCATGACCAGCATGGTGCACAACATCTACGCCCGGCCGGCGCTCGAAGCGCTGTCCGAGTGGAACTCTTCCATCCGCGACCCGCACACCAACACCATTGACAGCTACCTGCAGGGCCGTGCCCAGATGCGGGTGGTCACCACCTTGCCGTTCTTGGTGGCCCACACCACCGACATGGACTCCTCGCTCTGGGGCATCAACAACCACGAGTACCTGGCGGTTATCTACAAGGCCGAGCAGGACCTGCGCCAGTTGGTCGAGCGCTTCAAGCAGACGCAGGCCCGTTAACCAGCACACCTGGACAAAAAAAATCCCGCAGCGGCCAGGGCCGTCTGCGGGATTTTTTATCCAAGCTGCTGGGCTGGATTACAGCGCAGGAATGCGCAGCTTCTGGCCGGGGTAGATCTTGTTGGGGTCGCTCAGCATGGGCTTGTTGGCGTCGAAAATCACCATGTACTTGTTGGCATCGCCATACATCTTCTTGGAGATGGCCGACAGCGTGTCACCCGAGACCACATCGTAGTACTTGGCTTCTGGCTCGGGGTTGGTCACGGTCATCTGGTTGTCCACATCGCTGACGCTCGAGACATTGCCGCAGCACAGCGTGACTTTTTCCTTTGCCGACTGGGTGGGAGCCACACCGGTTACCGTGACTTTGCCGGCATCAAAGGCCACCTTCACATCGGACACGCCCAGGTTCTGGGTGCCAATGTATTTTTCGATGGCAGCGCCCGCTGTCGCGTTCAGGTCTTGTGCTGCGGTTGCGGCAGCCGCTTCCTTGCCGCCGAACAATTTCTCACCGGCTTCCTTGATAAAGCTGAACAGTCCCATGGTGACTCCTAGAGGGTTGGTTACAGGAACTGTCCAATATATAGCTATTTGTGAACGCGATGAAGTCAGACGGGGTCGCTTGAAAAAAATTCACAGTGGCGCCAGGAAGACGCGCGGCCCCCGGGATGTTGCACGTGCAACAAGGCGGGCGGCCAAAAAGGCCGATAATGCCGCCCATGCATTTTCTGGCCATCGACGTAGGGAACACGCGCCTCAAGTGGGCGATGTATGACGCAGCACAACCGGGCGCCGCCGTGCTGGCCCATGGCGTGGAGTTTTTGGACAATATCGAGCGCCTGGCCGAGGGCAGCTGGGCCGAGCTGCCCGAGCCGCAGTACATGCTCGGCTGTGTGGTCGCTGGCGACGTGGTGCGCCGCCGCGTGCAGACGCAGATGGACATCTGGGACCTGGCGCCCAACTGGGTGGTGTCGTCCAATGCGGAGGCGGGCCTGACCAATGGCTACGACCACCCCAGCCGCCTGGGCACGGACCGCTGGGTGGCGATGGTGGGCGCCTGGCACCATGTGCTGGCCCAGGGGCGCCAGCGCCCGGTGGTGGTGGTCATGGTGGGCACGGCGGTGACCGTCGAGGCCATCGATGCCGATGGCAAGTTTCTGGGCGGGCTGATACTGCCGGGCCACGGCATCATGCTCAAGGCGCTGGAGTCGGGCACGGCCGGCCTGCATGTGCCGACCGGCGAGGTGCGGCCATTTCCCACCAACACCAGCGATGCACTGACCAGCGGCGGCACCTATGCAATCGCCGGTGCGGTCGAGCGCATGGTGCAGCATGTGATGGCCCACTGTGGCCAGGAGCCTGCCTGCGTGATGACCGGCGGCGCCGGCTGGAAGATGATGCCCAGCATGACGCGGCCCTTCGAGCTGGTCGAAAACCTGATTTTTGACGGCTTGCTGCATATCGCCCACAGCCGCTTTGGCGCCAAGGGCTGAGGCACGCCCACATGCGGTTACAGCGATAGCCCCTGGATTGGCCGAGCCAGGGCAGTGCAGCCGAAGGGCAATGCGATAATGGACGGTTATTTGTTGAACTACCTGTACTGACCATGATTCTCGTCACCGGAGGCGCCGGCTTTATCGGCTCGAATTTTGTGTTGGACTGGCTGGCGGGTTCGGATGAACCGGTGGTCAATCTCGACAAGTTGACCTACGCGGGCAATCTGCACAACCTAGAAAGCCTGCAGGGCGACAGCCGCCACCATTTTGTGCACGGCGATATTGGCGACCGCGCGCTGCTCGACCGCCTGCTGGCCGAGCACCAGCCGCGCGCCATCGTGCACTTTGCCGCTGAAAGCCATGTGGACCGCTCGATCCACGGCCCCGAGGACTTTATCCAGACCAATGTGGTCGGTACCTTGCGCCTCTTGGAAGCTGCCCGCGCCTATTGGAGCGGCTTGGAAGGCGAGCGCAAGGACGGTTTCCGTTTTCTGCATGTATCGACCGATGAGGTCTACGGCAGCCTGGAAAAGGACGATCCGGCCTTTACCGAAACCCATAACTTCGAGCCCAACAGCCCCTACAGCGCAAGCAAGGCGGCCAGCGACCACCTGGTGCGTGCTTGGTTCCACACCTATGGCCTGCCGGTGCTGACCACCAACTGCTCGAACAACTACGGCCCCTACCACTTCCCCGAGAAGCTGATCCCGCTGATGATCGTCAACGCGCTGGCGGGCAAGAACCTGCCGGTGTATGGCGACGGCATGCAGATCCGCGACTGGCTCTACGTCAAGGACCACTGCAGCGCCATCCGCCGTGTGCTGGAGGCGGGCCGTCTGGGCGAAACCTACAACGTGGGCGGCTGGAACGAGATGCCCAATATCGAGATCGTCCAGCATGTCTGCAGCCTGCTTGACGCGCAGCGCCCGCGTGCCGATGGCCGCTCTTATGCCGAGCAGATCAGCTATGTGAAGGACCGCCCCGGCCATGACCGCCGCTATGCGATCGATGCGCGCAAGCTGGAGAAGGAGCTGGGCTGGAAGCCGGCAGAAACCTTTGACAGCGGTATCCGCAAGACCGTGCAGTGGTACCTGGAGCACCAGGATTGGGTGGCCCAGGTGCAGTCGGGTGACTATAAGGACTGGGTCAACAAGCAGTACGCCTGAGGGCGCTAGCGAGGCGGGCCTGGCATCTGCATGCCGGGGCTGCCTGACAGGACGATGCGATGAAAATACTGTTGTTGGGCAAGAACGGCCAGGTCGGTTGGGAGCTGCAGCGCAGCCTGCTGCCTCTGGGCGAAGTGGTTGCGCTGGACCGTGCCAGCACCCCGCTGTGCGGTGACCTGCTGCGCCCCGAGGCACTGGCCGAGACTGTGCGTGCGCTGGCGCCGGATGTGATCGTCAACGCGGCGGCCTACACCGCGGTGGACAAGGCCGAGAGCGAGCCCGAGGCTGCGCGCACGATCAATGCCGACGCCGTGGGCGTGCTGGCACGCGAGGCCCAGACGCTGGGCGCCTGGCTGGTGCATTACAGCACCGACTATGTCTTCGATGGCGGTGGCGACCAACCCTGGCAAGAGGACCAGGCCACCGGCCCGCTGTCGGTCTATGGCCAGACCAAGCTCGACGGTGAGCGGCAGATTGCGGCCAGCGGTGCCAAGCATTTGATTTTTCGCACCAGCTGGGTCTATGCCGCGCGGGGCGGCAACTTCGCCAAGACCATGCTGCGCCTGGCGCAGGAGCGCGACAAGCTGGCCGTCATCGACGACCAGTGGGGGGCGCCCACCGGTGCCGACCTGATCGCCGATGTGACGGCCCATGCGCTGCGCACGGCGATGGGCTCGGCGCAGGAGCTGAGCGGTATCTACCACCTGGTGGCCGGTGGCGAGACCACCTGGAACCGCTATGCCCGCTTTGTGCTGGAGACGGCGCGCAAGATCAACCCGGCGCTGAATCTGACGGCGCAGGAGGTACAGGCGGTCGACACTTCGGCCTTCCCGACACCGGCGCGCCGCCCCCACAATTCCCGTTTGAACACCCACAAATTGCAGCAGCGCTTTGCGCTGGATTTGCCTGACTGGCAAACCGGCGTGCAGCGCATGCTGCAGGAGATTCTCTGAACATGACAGTCCAAGCACGCAAAGGCATCATCTTGGCGGGCGGCTCCGGCACCCGCCTGCACCCGGCCACCCTGGCGGTCAGCAAGCAGCTGCTGCCGGTGTACGACAAGCCGATGATCTATTACCCGCTGACCACCTTGATGCTGGCGGGCATCAAGGAGATCCTGATCATCAGCACGCCGCAGGACACGCCGCGCTTTGAGCAGTTGCTGGGTGATGGCAGCCAGTGGGGCATCCACCTGGAATACGCGGTGCAACCCAGCCCCGATGGCTTGGCACAGGCCTTTTTGATTGGTGAGAGCTTTCTGGCCGGTGCGCCCAGCGCGCTGGTGCTGGGCGACAACATCTTCTACGGCCATGATTTCCACAAGCTGCTGGCCAGCGCGATGCAGCGCGATACGGGTTCCAGCGTCTTTGCCTACCATGTGACCGACCCCGAGCGCTATGGCGTGGCCGACTTTGACAAGCAGGGCAAGGTGCTGTCGCTGGAAGAAAAGCCAGCCAAGCCCAAAAGCAACTATGCGGTGACCGGCCTGTATTTCTACGACAGCCAGGTGGTGGAGCTGGCCAAGAGCCTCCAGCCATCGCCGCGCGGCGAGCTGGAGATCACCGATCTGAACCGCCTGTACCTGGAAAAAGGTCAGCTGAGCGTGGAAATCATGGGCCGGGGCTATGCCTGGCTCGATACCGGCACGCATGACAGCCTGCTGGATGCCGGCCAGTTCATCGCCACGCTGGAAAGCCGCCAGGGCCTGAAGATTGCCTGCCCGGAAGAGATCGCCTGGCGCAGCGGCTATATCGACGACGCGCAGCTGGCCGCGCTGGCCAAGCCTTTGGCCAAGAACGGTTACGGACAGTACCTGCAGCGCCTGCTGCAGGAGCCCAAGGAGTAAAGGCATGCAAGCCATCGACACGGCGCTGCCCGACGTCAAGATCATCGAGCCCAAGGTATTTGGCGACACGCGCGGCTTTTTCTTTGAGAGCTTCAACCAAAAAGCCTTTGATGCGGCGGTGGGCCAGCACTATGACTTTGTGCAGGACAACCACAGCAAGAGCAGCCGGGGTGTGCTGCGCGGTCTGCACTACCAGCTGGAGCAAGCCCAGGGCAAGCTGGTGCGGGTGGTGCAGGGCCGGGTGCTGGATGTGGCCGTTGACATCCGCAAAAGCTCGCCCAGCTTTGGCCAATGGGTGGCTGTGGAGCTGAGCGAGGACAACCAACGCCAGCTGTGGGTGCCACCGGGCTTTGCCCATGGCTTTGTCGTGTTCAGCGAGACGGCAGAGTTCCTCTACAAAACAACGGACTACTACGCGCCGGCCCACGAGCGCTGCATTATCTGGAATGATGCACAGTTGTCGATCGACTGGCAGTTGAACGGCCTGGAGCCGCAGCTGTCGGCCAAGGACCAGCAGGGCAAGGCCTTTGCCGAGGCCGATGTTTTTGCCTGAGTTTGCTTTTCCTCCCATTTGTCTCCCATGCCTGGCGCCTACACTGGGTGCCCTATAGGCTAAGGGGATGAATACCACGCCTGTCATAGGCTTTTGAGACCATAGACGCATGAGCACCAGCACCATTGACGATTTCAGCGATGCAGCCCTGGCCACAGAGCCCGGGCGCCGCCCCTTGCTGGGCGAGATGCTGGTGCAGGCGGGCAAGCTGTCGCCACGCGATCTGGAGCGTGCGCTGCAGGCCCAGCAGGAGATGGGCAGCCTCATCGGCCAGGTGCTGGTGCAGCTGGGCCTGGTCTCCGAGCTGGATCTGATGCATACGCTGGCGACCCAGCTGCAGATTCCTTTCACCTTGGGCACCGATTTCCCCGCCGAGGCGATCAGCGTGCCGGGCCTGATGCCCGAGTTCCAGCATTCGCAGCATGTCTTCCCCTTGCAACTGCAGGATGGCGTGCTGGATGTGGCGATGGCCTCGCCCCAGGACCCGTTTGTCATCAAGGCGCTGCAGATGTCGACCGGGCTGCAGATTCGCCCGCACCTGGCACTGCAGGCCGATATTGAAAAGGCGCTGCAGGAGCCCGAGCCCGAAGCCGAAGAAGACGACGGCGATGACATGTTTGGCGATGGCTCCGATGTGGGCGACTTTGTCGAGCATCTGAAGGACCTGGCGAGCGAGGCACCCGTGATTCGCCTGGTCAACAGCATCATCGGCAAGGTGACCGATCTGCGCGCCTCTGATATCCACCTGGAGCCTTTTGACGATGGCCTGCATGTGCGCTACCGGGTCGATGGTGTGATCCACCCCGGTGAGCTGGTGCCGCCGCGCCTGTCGGCGGCTGTGGGCTCGCGCGTCAAGCTGATGGCGCATCTGGACATTGCCGAGCGCCGCCTGCCGCAGGACGGCCGCATCAAGACCCGCGTCAAGGGCCGCGAGCTCGACCTGCGTGTCTCGACCGTGCCCACCGTGCATGGCGAGAGCATCGTGATGCGGGTGCTGGACCGCGCCAGCGTGCGGCTGCAGCTCGAAACCATGGGCTTCGCCAAGGACACGCTGTCCAAGTTCAACGACCTGCTGGGCCGCCCGCACGGCATTTTGCTGGTGACGGGACCCACGGGCTCGGGCAAGACCACCACCTTGTATGCAGCGTTGTCCAAGATTGATGCGCTCGAGAACAAGATCATCACCGTCGAAGACCCGGTCGAGTACCAGCTCGAAGGGATCAACCAGATCCAGGTGCATGCCCAGATCAACCTGACCTTTGCCAATGCGCTGCGCTCCATCCTGCGGCAAGACCCGGACATCATCATGATCGGTGAAATGCGTGATGGCGAAACCGCGCAGATCGCGGTGCAGTCGGCGCTGACGGGTCACTTGGTGCTGTCGACCTTGCACACCAACACCGCCGCCGGTGCCATCACCCGTATGCAGGACATGGGGGTGGAGAGCTACCTGATCACCTCCTCGGTCAATGGGGTGCTGGCCCAGCGCCTGGTGCGTACCTTGTGCGGCAATTGCAAAGAGGCCTACGAGCCGGGCGAAGAGGTACGCAAGCGCTCCGGCCTGGCGCGTTTTAGCGAAGTAGGCCAGGTGATTTACCGCGCCGTGGGCTGCAATGCCTGCCGCCAGACCGGCTACAAGGGCCGTACCGGCATCCATGAGCTGTTTGTGCTCGACGAGCCGATGCGCAATGCGATCAATGCGGGCAAGGACTCGAACGAGCTGTTCAACCTGGCGGCCAAGTCCGGCATGCTGAGCCTGCACGAGGACGGCCTGCGCAAGGTGGCCGCCGGCATGACCACGTTGGACGAAGTCGCCCGCGTCACCCAGGACCAGATCGATGGCTGATTTTGCCTGGCATGCGATCAATGCTGCGGGCGAGCAGGTTCGCGGCACTTTCCAAGCGCCCAATGCGGCGGCGGTGCAAAAGCACCTGCGCGCGCAAAAGCTCACGCCGGTGCGCATTGTCGATGCGGTGGATGCTGCCGCACTGATGCCGGCAGGCGCCAAGGCCGCCGGGGCCAAGCCGGCTGCTGCCAGCGCCATTGGCAAGGCCAAGGCGCCCAAGTCGCAAAAGGGCCCGGCCAAGGCCGCCGATGTGCTGGCGATGACCTCGGAGCTGTCGATCATGCTCAAGGCCGGCCTGGCGCTGGATAACGCGCTGCGCGTGCTGATCGACATGGCCTTCAAGGACAGCATGCGCGAGCTGCTGACCGGCGTGCTCGAAGCGGTCAAGGGCGGGGTGCCGCTGTCCAAGGCGCTGATGGTGCACCAGGAGCTGTTTGGCGATTTCTACATCAACATGGTGCGCTCGGGCGAGGCCAGCGGCCAGATGTCGGCCGTGCTGCAGCGCCTGGTGGAGCATCTGGAGCGCCAGCGCGCGCTCAAGGAAAGCGTGGTCTCGGCCACCATCTACCCGATGATCCTCGTGGCCGTGGCGATTCTGTCGCTGATCGCGATGCTGGGCTTTGTGGTGCCGCAGTTCGAGAAGCTGTTCACCGACATGGGCGATGCACTGCCCACGCCGACCAAGATCGTGATGACCATCGGCCAGGTGTTCCGCAAGAACGGTTGGGTGGTATTGCTGGGTGGCGCCGCCGTGGTCTATGTGATGCGCAGCTGGCTGCGTTCGCCCAAGGGCCGGTTGTGGTGGCAGGGCGTGTTGCTGCGCATGCCAATTCTGGGGCGCCTGGCACTTAAATACCAGCTGACCTTGTATTCGCGCTCGCTGGGCACCTTGCTGGGCAATGGTGTGCCCTTGCTCACCGCGCTGCATATCGCGACCGATACGGTCAGCAACCGCCTGATCCAGGCCGAGCTGGCCAAGATTCCGCCCATCGTCAAAGAGGGCGGCAAGATGGTGCAGGCGATGAACACGACTACGGTGTTCGAGCCGCTGGCCGTGAACCTGGTGCGTGTCGGCGAAGAGACCGGCCGCCTGGGCTCGATGATGCTGGAGCTGTCGAATATTTTGAACCGCGAGGTGGAAACCGGCATCAAACGCGCCCTGACCATGATCGAGCCGGTGCTGATCCTGGTGCTGGGCATCATGATTGCTTCCATCATTGTGTCTATCTTGATGGGCATTCTGTCCGTCAACGATCTGGCTGCTTAATTTTTAATACTGCAAGGAGAGCCCGCCATGAAGGCCTTTTTCACCCAAAAGACGCCACGCAAGAGCCGTGGTTTTACGCTGATCGAACTGCTGGTGGTGCTGGCCATCCTGACCTTGCTGGCGGGCCTCGTGGGCCCCAAGGTGCTGAGCCAATTGGGTGGCGCCAAATCCAAGACCGCCGGCGTGCAGATTGCAGACTTGCAAAAGGCGCTGGATATTTTCAAGCTCGATACCGGCCGCTACCCGACCACCGAAGAAGGTCTGGACGCGCTGGCCAAGCAGCCGGGCAATGTGCGCGGCTGGAACGGCCCTTATCTGTCGGGTGGCGTGCCCAATGACCCTTGGAACAACCCCTACCGTTACAGCTACAACGGTGGCCGGGTCGACATCCTGTCGCTGGGCGCTGATGGCCAGCCCGGTGGCGAAGGCGAAGCCGCCGATGTGCGCAACGCGCAGTAAACCGGCGCCTGCCACTTTTCCGGTCTGACCAGGAATCCCCGTGCCGACTGCCTTGCCATGGCTGCGCCGACACCCCCGCGCTACGCAGCGCCCAGCAGCCCATCAAGGCTTTACCTTGATCGAGCTGATGGTGGTGTTCGCCATCATGGCCCTGGTGGTGGCAATGGCGCCGGTCGCCTATGACCGGCTGAAAGACGGGGTGCAGTACCGCGATACCGTGCGCACGATGATCAGCCAGCTGCGCTCGGCCCGCTATTCCGCCGTCTCGCAAGGCGAGCCGGTGCGCTTTACCGTGGACCTGCAGACGAGGCACTATGGCTATGCGGGCGCGGAAAAGGAGATTCCCGAGACCGTCGATCTGCGCACCACGGTCGCAGACCGCGAGTTTGTGCCCAACAGCTCGGCCTCGATCGTGTTCCTGGCCTCGGGGGGCTCCACCGGCGGCAGCGTGGAGATTCTGCGCAAAAACGGCGCTGGCACGCGCCTGCGGGTGGACTGGCTCTCAGGCCGCGTCACCCAGGAGCCCTTGTTCCAATGAGGGCGCTGTCGTCTCTGTCCCTGCGGCCGCGCCAGCAGCAAGGCATGACCTTGCTGGAGATTTTGGTGGCACTGTCCATCATGGCGATCTCGCTGGGCATGATCTACCGCGCCACGGGCAGCAATGCGCGCAGCGTCGGTGATCTCGATCGCTACCAATATGCGGTGCAACTGGCGCAGTCCATCATGGACTCGCGCGACTCGGTCTACGAAAGCGGCTGGAACGAATCGGGCCAGAGCAATGGCTACCAGTGGAGCGTGCAAAGCGCGCCGTTCAAGACCGGCGTGGACGAGAGCCCGAACATCCCCGTGTTGCATGAGGTGCACATCAGCGTGCACTGGGCCGAGGGCGAGCGCGCGCGCGTATTTGAGCTCACGACCTTGCGTGCGCAGCGCCGGCCACCCGACCCGGCAGAGAATGTGGTGCCGCCAGGATGAGCCGCGTTCACCCGCATTTTTTTGTGCGCAGCCTGCATGGCCAGCGCCGCCAGGCCGCCGGCTTTACGCTGGTGGAGATGCTGGTGGCCATGTCCTTGCTGTCGCTGATCGTGCTGGGCTTGGCCGGTGCCATGGGCACCATGGGCCGGACGGAGACCAGCATCGACAACCGGCTCGAACGCATGGACGAGTCGCGCGCCAGCACCGATTTTTTGCGCGCCGTACTGGGCCGCATCTCCGCCAAACGGGTGCAGGGGCTGCAGCAGCAAGGCATGCTCAGCGCCACGCCCTCGGCATTTTTCTTTGAAGGCGCAGGCCAGTCGATGACCTGGGTGGGGGTGATGCCGGCGCGTTACGGCGTCGGTGGCCGCTACCATTTCCGGCTGGCGATGGGCAGCTATGACGGCGCGCCTGCCGTCATGCTGAGCTACCTGCCCTGGATCGACCAGCAGACCCTGCCCGACTGGGGTGGGGCACAGACCTACCCGCTGCTGCAGCATGCAACGGGCCTGTCTTTCCAGTACCTGGACGGGGCCATTGACCCGCCGCAATGGGGCAGTGACTGGGGCGCGGTGGATCGGCTGCCGCAGGCGGTGCAGGTGGTGATGTCCACCGAGTCGATGGTGCTGGCACCGGTGGTGGTGCAGTTGCGCGTGATGCCCGCGGGGGATCCCCGAGGAGGCGGCGGCGGCGCGAGCCTGGGAGGCTCGAGCGGATGATGCGCTTACAGATTCAACGCCGCACGGCCACGGCATCCTCCCAGCAGGGGATGGCCCTGATCGCCGTGCTTTGGCTGGTTGCGGCACTGAGCCTGATGGTCACGGGCGTCAGCGGTGTGGTGCGCCAGGAAGCCAAGATGGTGGGGGTTGCCAAGGACAAGGTGACCGCGCAGGCGGTGGGCGATGCGGCTGTGGTCATGGTGTTGCAGCAGCTGTCGGCCGACCGCACGATCTTGCAGGAAACCACCGAAACCTCGGTCAACTACCAGGGCGCGCAGGTGGCGGTCAGTGTGATGCCGCTCAATGGCCTGATCAATATCAATGGCGCATCGCTGCCACTGTTGACGGCCCTGATGAGCGTTGGTGGCGGACTGCCCGAATCTGCAGCCCAGGAACTCGCCGTGGCGATCCTTGATCGCCGTGAACGCGCGTCGCTCGATGGCCGCCGCCCTGAGCGTTTTGAAGCGATAGAAGACCTGATGCAGGTGCCCGGAATCGATTACGACCTCTATGCTAGACTCGCGCCCTTGATCACCGCGTCAACCACCGGCTCGGGAGGCGCCACGGTCAATCCGCTGGCAGCCCCCCCGCAAGTTCTGCGGGTGCTGGCCAATGGCGACGAGGGTATTGCAGCCCGCATTGCCGCATCGCGCGGATCCGGCCAGACAGGCCTGGATACCACGGGCCTGGACGCCAACCTGGCGCGACCCGGCGGGGCGCAACGCCGTTACCGGATAACCGCCCAGGTGCCGATGGCCGATGGACGTATTTTTCTCGTAGATCGCAGTGTGTACTTTGGGGCCAGAACGCGGGACGGTCTGCCCTGGTACACGTTTGAGGCGCGCCAGATGCTGCAGCCAGCATCCTGATCGAAGCAAAGAACCCTTATGGCAATTTCAACTGAATCGCGCTTTTTTGGGCTGGATCTGAACCAGCTCAAGGCCGATGTTTTCAAGACATGGCGCAGGGCGCCGCAGTGGCCGCCGCTGTCATGGTTGCGGCCCGAGCAGATGCTGCGCCTGGTGCCTGCCGAAGGCGCGCCCAGCGTGGTGTGGGAGAGCGGCCAGCCGGTGGCCAAGGCCGGGCGGGAGCCTGGGTTTTGGGCGGTGGAGCTGCCCGAGCACATGGTGCTGCGCAAGACGGTGGCCCTGCCAGCCTTGGACCCCCAGGATTGCGCCAGCGCTGCCGAACTGGAAGTGCAGGCGATCAGCCCCTTTGCCGCAGACGACCTGCTCTGGGGTTACACCGAACTGAGCCGCAGCAGCAAGGCGGTCAAATTGCTGGTGGTGCTAGCATCCAGGACCCAGACCGAGCCCTATTTGCAGGCCCGGGTCGCGGAGCAGTTGCACCTGCAAACGCTCAAAGGGCAGACCAAGGCCGAATCCTTGGAGCAGCCCGAGGTATGGGTGTTTGCTCCGGAGCGCACCCCCGTGGTGTTCCAGGGCTTTGGCGAACACGCCCGTTATGCCTGGGGCCGCAAGCGGCTGTGGTGGAATGTGGGTGGCGTGGCACTCGCCTTGCTGCTGTGCGCTGCGATTGCTGCCACCCCTACGGCGCAGCTGCGGCTGCGCGCAATTGAGGCAGTGCATGCCTATGAAGGCATGGCCGCCAAGACCAAGGACGTGGTGGCCAAGCGTGAGACCTTGATGCAAAGTGCCGACAAGGTCGCGGGTCTGTCGGAGTTGCTGGGCGAACGCATTGATGGGGTCCAGGTGCTCAGCATGCTGACGAATGTGCTGCCCGATGATACGGCGCTGCAATCGGCGCGTATCCAGGGCAGCAAGGTGACGATCTCTGGTTTGACCGAGAATGCCTCGGCCTTGATGCAAAAGCTGAGCAACCAAGATGGCGTCAAGGACGTGCGCGCGCCCAGCGCTGCCACGCGCATGGGTGGCGGTAATAAAGAGAGCTTTACCATCGAGTTGGGGCTGGATGCCAAGGTCTTTGGTCCCAAGACGGTGTTGGAGGTAGAGGCTGCTGCCAAGCCTCAGGTGGAGGAGACGGCCAGCGCCTCTACGGCGGATGCTGGTGCAGGCACGCCGCTGGGGACGCCTGGCGCAATGCCTGCTGCACCGCCGCCACCAGGGCCAGCGCCCGCGTCATCGAACGCTGTTACTCCAGCCAGCACTGCGCCCGCAAATGCCGCTGCGCCTGCAGCAGCACCCGGCCAAGCCACACCGCGTCCACCATCCAAGGCCACTTTGGGGGGGAGCGCGCCCCGGGCCACGCTGGGTGGTTCTGTTACCCCTCCCTCTGACGCCGGAGGGAAGAAGCCATGATCGCTACCCGCCCCAATCGTAAAGAGCTGCTGATTCTGGTGGCCACTGCTCTGCTGGTGCTGCTGCCCTTGATCGGTCTTGGCAGCTATGTTGTCAGCAAACATATGTGGGCGCAGGCGCGCCTGTCGGAGCTGGAGCCCCGTTTTGCACGGCTGCGTGGCCTTGATCTGCAGCGCGAGGAGATTGACCAGTCGCTCGAACGTGCCTTGCAGATCCGTGCTGAGTATATTTACCCCGCCAGCCAGGATGTGGCGCAGACCGGCAATGCCGTGCAGCAGAAGGTGCGCAGCCTGTTGACCACGGCAGGGTTGACGGTGGTCAGCAGCCAGGTGCTGCCGGCCAAGGAAGAAAAGGGTTTTGACCGCATTCCGCTGTCGGTACGCGCCGAAGGGGACTTACTGGCGGTAGATAGCGCGCTGGCCGTGCTGAACGAGCAGCTGCCAGTGATGCTGCTGGCCGATGTGGAGGTCAGAAACCAGGGAACCCTGCAGGTGATGAATGAGAAGATGGCGCCTCGGCTGACTCTCCAGATGACCTTGAGCGTATTGAGGGAGCGTCCATGAAGCGCTATACAGGTGTCATTTTGATGGCCGCCAATATGGTGCTGGCCCTGGTATTGGTCTGGATGTGGCTCAGCCCCAGCGGTGGCTTGAAAAATTCCCATTGGACCATGCCCCGAGGGCAGAAATCCAACCTGGACGATATCGTCCCTCGCCTGGGCAAGGCACAGGCGATGGACCATAGCCAGTTTCTGGCGATGCTCGATCGTCCCTTGTTCTCTCCCACCCGGCGCCCGCCACCCCCACCACCGGTGGCGGCCGCTGAACCACCACCACCACCGCCGGACTACCTGGCCGATGCGGTGCTCAGTGGCGTCTATGTCAGTGCGGACGGCAAGACCGGCGGCATCATCATCAAGTTCCAGGGCAAGGACAAATCCCTGCCGCTGCAGGGCTTGCTCGATGGCTGGACCTTGAGCTCGGTCGCGGATAACCGGGTGTATTTCACCCGTGCTGGCGTGACCAAGGAAATTGCCTTGCAAAAGGGCAAGCTGCAGCAGGGTTATGGCCCTGCGACCGAGACCAATGTGCCTGCCAGAGTCCTGCCTGCCCAGATGGGGCAGCCACCGATGGGTGCCGATGGCCAACCACCTCGTCGCCGCGCAAGTATCGGCGGCTCTACCGCTGCCCAGCGCCCTTGAGCGCGGCAATCCCTATATATAAATAGATCCTAGGGTTAGAACCATGAAGTCTCCCGTATTTTTCAAGACTGCACTGGTGGTCGCACTGGGCCAGATGGGCATGCTGCTGCCGCTCCATGCGCAAACCGCTGCACCGCAGTCGTCGGCCCCGCCTGTGGCGCAAACAGGTGCTCAGCCGCCGGTACTGCAAGCGCCTAACATCATGATCAGCCCCAAGATGGGGGGGGATGATGAGGAGGAATCCACCGAGCCTCGTGTCGTGCGCGGTACCGACAAGTTGCTCAATATCGACAAGTCGACCCCCATTGCCGGCGGTGCGCCGGTCAGCTTCCGCTTTGAGGAAGCGCCAGTGGCCGAAGTGGTGCGTACCGTGCTGGGCGATATCCTCAAGATCGACTATGTGATGCACCCGCCGCTGCAAGGCACGGTGACCTTGACGACCCCGAAGCCGATCGACCCGGACAAGGCAGTCTTCCTGCTGGAGGCCGCGCTGCAGGCCAACGGCCTGGCGATGGTGCGCGATGCCCGCGGCACCTACCAGGTGGGCAAGCCCGAGGTACTGCGCAGCCTGGTGGGCAATGTGCGTATGGCCGGTGCTCCCGGCAGCATGGCCCCGGGTTATGGCGTGATCGTGGTGCCGCTGCAATACATTGGCGCCACCGAGATGTCCAATATCCTCAAGCCCATCATCCCGGCAGAGGCTCTCATCAAGGTGGACACCGTGCGCAATGTGCTGATCATGCAAGGCACACGTACCCAGTCCGAAGGCTGGATGGAGATGGTCAAGACCTTTGATGTGGACCTGCTCAAGGGCATGTCGGTGGGCATCTATCCGCTCAAGCACGCCTCGATTGAAGAAGTCAGTGCGGCGCTGCAAATGGTTAACGGCGGTGGTGGCCAGGCTGGCCAGGGACAAGGTGCAGGCGGTACCGCTGGCATTGCGGGTGGCTCTGCGAGCGCTGCCGCTGCACGCCGCCCCGGCCAGGCGACTGGCGCCGCTGCCAGTGGAGGCAATAACCAGCTGAGCGGCAATGCGGCCGCCGCAGCTGCGCTGCTGACTTCGTTGGGCGACTCCAACCCGTTGTTTGGTGCGTTGCGCGTGCTGCCCATCCCGCGCCTCAATGCGCTGATGGTGATCACGCCGCGTGCCTCCTATCTGGATGAAGCCGAGCGCTGGATTCGCCGTCTCGACGTGCCAGGTTACGGCGGCAGCGAGCCCGAGCTCTATGTCTACCGCGTGCAAAACGGCAATGCCAAATATCTGGCCCAAGTGCTCAATGGCATCTTTGGCGGCCAGCAGGGCGCTGGCGGCAACATGACCTCGGGTGTTGCGCCTGGTCTCAATGGCGTCAACAACAATAACAACAACAACCGTATCGGCAGCGGCTTTAACAGCTTTGGCAGCGGTTCGGGCTTTTCCTCGGGCTTTGGCAACAACAATGCCAACCGCTTGGGCACCAGCGGCAACAACCAGCAGCAAGGCGGCACCCCCACCATCACTGCGACTGCCATTGGCGATATCCGTGTCGTGGCTGATGAGTTCAACAACACCATCCTGGTCTGGTCCACCGGCTCCCAGTTCCGCAAGATCGAGTCCTCGCTCAAGCGTTTGGATGTGGCGCCTATCCAGGTGCTGATTGAGGCCAGCATCATCGAAGTGTCGCTCAATGAGAACTTGCAATATGGTGTGGAGTGGTTGTTCCGTAACAGTGGCATCGGAGGGCGCAATTTCTCGGGCACCGGCAGCCTTGGCACTCTGAATAACACGACTCCCGGCACTATTGCTGCCGCAGCGGGCAATTTCACCTATTCGCTATTCAACAGCGGTGGTGATATCGCCGCCCGCTTGAGTGCGGTGGCGGGCCAGGGGCAGGTGAAGATGCTGTCCAGCCCATCTGTGATGGTGATGGACAACCACCCCGCGACCATCTCGGTCGGCGAGCAGATCCCCGTCAAGGTCAGCAGCTACATCACCACCAATAGCTACTTGTCGGACAACTACCAGCTCAAAGACACGGGTGTGATTTTGAATGTCACGCCTTCGGTCAATTCTGGCAATATGGTCAGTTTGCAGATCGACCAGTCCGTCATCGATAGCGCGGGCCTTGACGCCGCATCGCAACAGACCAAGTTCTCCAACCGCCAACTGACGAGCAAGCTGGCGGTGCGTTCTGGTGAGTCGATCGTCATGGGTGGCTTGATCAAAGATCAGAATGAAGATACCAACTCGGGTATTCCTTTGCTGAAGGACATTCCTATCATTGGTAAAGCTTTCAGCAGCACTACCAGAAGTTCCAAGCGGACGGAACTTCTGCTGGTGATGACGCCTCGAGTGGTACGCACCGACGTCGATGTGCGCGAAGTCAGTGAAGAGCTGCGTGACCGCCTGCGTGGCTTGAATGACGATGATCTGTTGATTCGTTCGAACGCCTCTACGCGTCCGGCGTCGCAGGTCGCCCCTGTGCAGCCTGTGCAGGCACAGTAATAAGCTATGTTGTAAAGATATTGAAAAATGACTTCAAATTTGATGATTCAATCCGCGAAAGCTTTGTTTGCAATGGGGGCCGCAGCCTCGTTGGTGGCTTGTGCCAGCTTTCAGCCAGACCCGCCTGAGCAAGCGGTTGCCAAGCGTGCCCAAGGCTATTGGGATGCACGCCTCAAGGGTGATGCGGAAAAAACCCGCAGCTATATGAATGAGGCCTTCCGCATGGCGGTCGATGACAAGCGCTTTGCCAAGAACTACATGGCTACCTTTGCGGTAGGTGCCGAGGTGAAGAAGGTGACTTGCGAGCCCGAAAAGTGCGAGGCTGGTGTGAATTTGAAGGTCAATCCCCCGATTCCTGGCCGAAAAATGGGTACCATTGACATGTATTCGACGCAAACTTGGTTGCTCGAAGACGGTCGGTGGAATCTCTACCAGGCACCTTGATGCTGACAGGCATGCGTGCAAGCTTATCTGTATGCGGCTGGTTGTTGTAAATACTCAACAGGCTGCTAAA
This sequence comes from Comamonas sp. B-9, assembly GCF_000410635.1. Lineage (NCBI taxonomy): Bacteria > Pseudomonadati > Pseudomonadota > Betaproteobacteria > Burkholderiales > Comamonadaceae > Comamonas > Comamonas sp. B-9. Next base: position 36,748 of record NZ_KE148679.1, on the reverse strand, counting down.
AAAAACAGGCTGCTTGCTTTGCATACCCCGTGAGCGCTATGCTATTATTTCTTAGCGTAAACAATCGTGGTAGTTGCGCTGACTAACTTTTTTTAACTGGAGTGTGTTTATGAAGAAAAATGTTCTGGCACTGAGCATTGCTGCCATGATTGGCGGTTTTGCAGGCGCTGCCTCTGCCCAAACGTTCCCTAATACGACGATGACGGCACCTACCGCTACTGATCTGGTTCAGAGCGAAGGCGGTGCAGGTCACATCCTGGTGGTGCCATACTTCACCTCGCAAAACGACAACATGTCCGTGTTCCACGTGGTGAACACCGACACCGTCAACGGCAAGGCTCTGAAGGTTCGTTTCCGCGGCGCTGCTAACTCTGACGATATTCTGGACTTTACCGTGTTCCTGTCGCCTGGCGACGTGTGGACCGGTTCGGTGCAAGGCAACGAACAAGGTTCGTACTTCCTGACCAACGACAAGAGCTGCACGCTGCCTGACATCCGTGGTCAGCAAGTTCAGTTCGTGACCGATCGTCTGATGCCTAACGCTACCGCTGCTCAGACCAAGGAAGGTTACATCGAAATCCTGAACATGGCTGACATCACCGGTGCTAGCACCGATGTGTACAAGGCTACCAAGCACGTCAATGGCGTGGCACCTTGCACCAGCTCCGTTCTGGACGCAACGCTGAACATCAATCCTCTGGATGCTGCCAGCGTGACCGCCGCCAAGACTTCGGGCTTCGAAACCCCATCGGGCAAGCTGACCGCTGACTGGTACATCCTGAACGTGAACCAAACCACCACGTTCTCCGGTGCTGCTACCGCTATCGCTGCTACCGGTGGCAATGGCCGCGGTAACTTCGTGCTGTTCCCACAAGATGCACTGAACACCGCTGCTAACGCTGCTAACGCTGCTCAACTGACCGCTGACCCACTGCTGCAAGCTGGCTTGGTGAAGCCTGTCAACTTCGACTTCCCAGACCTGTCGACGCCTTACCTGGCTGCTACGGCTACCCCCGAAGCACAAGCTTCGGCTCTGACCCAAGCAGTGGCTAACACCGGCGTGTCGAACCAGTTTGCTCTGGACGCTGGCATCAACGCGAAGACTGACTGGGTGCTGTCCATGCCTACCCGTCGTTACAGCGTTGGCGCTGACTACACCAAGCCGGTGACCGACGCCAACTACCGCGTGTTCAACAATGGCGTGGTGGGTGCTGATACACTGCCCGTGTTCACTTCCACCAACACCTACGTGGCTGCTAGCGGCTTGATCTGCGCTTCCACCAGCTCCTACACCTTCTGGGATCGCGAAGAGCAATCCAAGAAGAACGGTGCTGTGATCTCGCCTAGCACCCTGAAGGGTCTGGACTTCTGCGGCGAAGTGAACGTGCTGTCGTTTAACGACACCGGTACCTCGGTGCTGGGTTCTTCCGTTGGCCGTACCAACGTGCAAGTGGGTTACGAAAACGGTTGGGGTGCTATCAGCTACGCCAAGGCTCTGCCTGTGGTTGGTTCGTCCTTCATCAAGCTGTCCAATAGCGGCGGCCTGTCGAACGGCTTCAGCGGTACCTACGGTATCACCTGGCCTCACCGTTTCGCTAAGTAATCTCTCATAAGCCCTTTGGGGCTTAGGAGCTAGATTTCTAGTGAGTCCATAAAAGGACAGAGAGCGATCTCTGTCCTTTTTTCTTTTTCCGCGTTGTTGCAGGGATGCCCGTGCTTTCCGCTGGGGTTCAGCAGGTCTCTGGTTTGCGCCGCTTTTGCTATGCTGCATCTTTTGAGCTGAGGAATGCTAGATGCGTAGTTGGTTGACTTCCCTGGGCGTAGTGACAGTTTTGGCTGCCAGCAGTGCGGCCGTGATGGCGCAAGCAGCAGATCCGGTGTTGATTGAAGGCAATGGCGTGGCCGTGCGCGAAAGCGATATCCTGAGCGATGCCAAGCGATTGCCTCCCGAAATGCGCGCGTCCTTCTTGGCGCGCAAGGAAAGCGTGGCCCAGATGGCTGATGCCATCTATATTCGCCGTGTCCTGGCGCAGCGTGCCAAGGAAGCCCAGCTGGACAAGCAGCCTGAGACCGCAGCAGCGGAAAGGATCGCCAGCGACAAGGTGCTGTCCGATGCTTATTGGGCAAAAATTGACAAAGAACACCTGCCTGACCAGAAGCTGGTGGATGCGCAGGTCAAAGCGGCTTACCAAGCCAACAAGGACAAGTACCAGGCGCCCGAGCAGGCGCATGTGGCCCATATCCTGATTGCCAACAAGGACGAGGCCAAGGCCAAGGAGCAGATCGAGAAGCTGCGCCAAGAGGCGGCTTCTGGCGCGGACTTTGCCAAGCTGGCCAAGGACAATTCTTCAGATTCCAACTCCGCACTCAAAGGCGGTGACCTGGGGCCTATCCCTCGTGGTCAAACCGCCCCTGAATTCGAAGCCGCTGCGTTTGCGCTGAACAAGCCAGGTGAGTTGAGCCCGGTAATCAAGACGCAGTTCGGCTACCACATCATCAAGCTGATCGAGAAGAAGCCCGCGCGCACCATGTCGCTCGAAGAGGTGAAGCCGCAACTGGAAAAGCAATTCCTTCAGGAGGCGTCCCAGAAGGCACGCAGGGCAGAGGTGGAAAATATCAATGAGAATACAAAGACCGAGCCGGCCAACCTGGAAGCCTTGTCTGCCAAGTTTGCTGCACAGAAATAAGCGCCTGTCTTAGGACAGTCATCAGAAGAGGAGGCCCTGCCTCCTCGACTTGTTTATGCCATGCTGCTAGGCTTGGCACGCCCATTGATAAGCCCCCTGTTTATGCTGGATTCCCTGATAAAAAATGCCCGCGAGTTGGCCGCCAGTCGCGCCTTGGTCGGCGTGATGACGCGCCGCGAGGTGGCGGCACGCCATGCCGGCACCGCGCTGGGCGTCATCTGGCCCTACCTGCAGCCGCTGCTGTCCGTGGCGGCCTACTACCTGGTGTTCGACATCGTGTTTGCGATGCGGCTGGGAGAGGGTGCATCCAGCCATGCAGTGGGCACCTTTCTGATTGTCGGCGCGCTACCCTGGATGGCCTTTTGCGATGCGGTCTCGCGCGGCATGGGCAGCCTGCTGGAGGCGGGCTCCATTTTGCAGAAGAACCCGCTGCCGCCGGTGCTGTTTCCGGTGCGATCGGTGCTGGCCAGCTCCTGGATCTTTGGCCCCTTGATGCTGCTGCTGGCGCTGTGCTATATCCCCGTTCACCATATGCAATGGGGGGTGCTGGCCTTGCTGCCGCTGATGGCCATGCAACTGCTGATGACCTTGCTGCTGTCCTATGCGCTGGCGATCTTTGCAGCAGCCCTGCGTGATACCGTACAGCTGGTGGGCTTTGCGTTGTCGGTGGGCATTTACCTGACACCGATTCTGTTTCCGATCACGATGTTTCCGCAGGGCTGGCGCTGGTTGCTATGGCTTAACCCGATGGCGTCCTATGTGATGGGCTACCAGTCGGCACTGCTGCAAGGCCAGTGGCCTGAGCTGCAGGTCTGGGTGGTGAGCGCTGTGTGGATTGCAGTGCTTGCCGTGGTGGTGAATGTGCTGGTGCGGCGTAGCCGTGACCAGCTGGTAGACTGGCTATGACGGGCGTGCAGATGGCAAAGACGCAAGAGGCTGCCGCGGTGCTGGTGGTCAAGAACCTGGGCAAGGAATACAAGCTCTATGATTCGCCGCGCCAGCGGGTGAAGGCGCTGCTGAGTGGCCGTGCCATGCACCGCAGCCACTGGGCGCTGCGCGATGTCAGCTTCAGCCTGGGACGCGGCCAGTGCATTGGCGTGGTGGGCGACAACGGGGCCGGCAAAAGCTCGCTGCTCAAGCTCTTGGCCGGCACCATGCAACCGTCCGCAGGCTCGATTGAGCGCTCGGGCCGCATTACTGCCATTCTGGAGCTGGGCGCTGGTTTTCACCCTGATTTCAGCGGCCGCGACAACCTGTATTTTGCCGGCAGCCTGATCGGCATCAGCCAGGAGGAGATGCGCAAGCTCGAGCCCGAGATCATTGCGTTCTCCGAGTTACAGGACGCCATCGACCGGCCGGTGAAAACCTATTCTTCGGGTATGAATGTGCGCCTGGCCTTTGCGCTGGTCACTGCCGTGCAGCCCGATGTGCTGATCGTCGATGAGGCGCTGGCCGTGGGTGATCAGAGCTTTCAGAAAAAGTGCATCGAGCGCATTCTGGACTTTCGCCAAAAGGGCTGCACCATCCTCTTTTGCTCGCACAGCCCCTACCATATCCGCCATCTCTGCGATGCCGCTCTGTGGTTGGAGCAGGGGCAGGTGCAGATGTTTGGCGAGACCGAGGCGGTGCTGGCTGCCTACGATGTGCGCACCCGCCAAAAGCGCGATGAGAAGGACCAGTTGCAGTGGGGCGATGATGTGGCAGCTGCAGTGCCGGATGCGCTGGCCGATATCGCCGCCACAGCCATCGCCACAGAGCCCATCGACCCGCTGGACACGCCATATGCGGTGCAGCCGCCAACGCAGCCCAAGTCCGAAGAGGCAGGCAACGCCTGCATTCTGTCGGTGGATATTGCGAACCTGGGCCCAGGCGACCCGCCGGTGCTACAGGGCCAGGATCTGGTCGTCACGATCAAGGCGCGTGGCAATGGCGCCGAGCGGCCCAATATTGGCTTCATGATCGAGCAGAACAAGGGTGTGGGCATTGCCTGCCTGGCCACGCACGAGGAAGGCGCTGTGCCCGTGCAATTGGCCGATGGCAGCTGGCAGTCGGTGCTGACTTTCCCCGATCTGCCGCTGCACAGCGGTGACTATGTGGTCAGCGCTTTTCTGTTCGATGGCTCGGGCCTGGCGGTTTACGACCAATGGTTCCAGTACAGCGTCTTCCGTTTTATCTACCCCAAGCCACTGCCTGGGCTGGTACGATTGCCCCACCATTGGGGTTGAGGCTTTGCGCAACAGTGCGTGCGGCTTGAGCACCCGGAAACGAGCGCGCCGGCATCCGCGCTGGAGCGCTCATCGCCACCAGATTTATGACCACGAATTCTCCCTCTGCGACCAGCCAGGGCCAGCAGCTGCTGGCCGATGCCCAGCTGATGCTGGCACATGGCAATTTTGAAGCGGCCTCGGGCCTCTTGCTGCGTGCCCGTGCCGAAAAGGACGTGATGCTGGCAGCGCATGCGCTGATCGAGCAGCACGGGCTGACTGGCTCCTTTCGCA
>NZ_KE148679.1:0-31553 GCF_000410635.1 Comamonas sp. B-9 | reverse complement strand
GAGCAGCACGGGCTGACTGGCTCGTTTCGCAACATCTTTGGCCTGGACTGCACGATTTCCTCGGCTGATGATATTTTTGGCTTTTTTGCCGGCCACGCCAGCAGCAACAACCCGCTGCGCGATTACCTGGCTGATGGCTGGCGTACCTTGGCCGAGCTGATGACGGTGATGGAGCGAGTCGGCCAGCCGTTGGTGCAGAGCCAGCATTTTCTGGAGTTTGCCAGCGGCCATGGCCGCTTTACCCGCCATCTGGCCCATCTGCTGGGGCCGGACAAGGTGACGGTGTCCGATGTGGTGAACGATGCGGTAGATTTTGCGATGCGCACCTTTGGCGTGCAGGGCTTTGTCTCTGCCAGCGTCCCTGAGCAGTTGGTGGCGCCGCGCCAGTACGACACAGTCTTTGTCTTGTCGCTGTTCAGCCACCTGCCGCGCAGCACTTGGAGCCGTTGGCTGCAGGTGTTGTACAACCAAGTGTCTCCGGGCGGGATCTTGGTGTTCAGCACGCATGGCATCAAGGCGGCCCGGTTTGACAGCGTGCCGCTCGACGACGAGGGATTTTTCTTTGCACCGTCGAGCGAGTCGAACGCGATCGACCCGAACGAGTACGGCACGGCCTTCACGACCGAAGCCTTTGTGCGCGCCCGCATTGCCGAGACCGCGGGCGCCGACAAGCTCGAATATTTCTCACCCGTGCAGTTCTGGAACCACCAGGACGTGTACGTTCTGCGAAAGCCATCATGAACCGCGGAAGCCGTATGCGCCGCCTGGCGCAATTGCGTGAAAAGCTGCTGGGCCTGCCTGACTTTGACGACAGCCGAATTACCGACGAGTGGTTCCGTTCTCACTTTCACTACGCATCCGATGTGGTGGCACAGTGGCTCAGCCCGGTGATGGATGTAAGTACCGCCCGGCTGCTGCAGTTTGGCTGCGGCGATGGCATCACTGATCTGGCCTTGGTGCTGCGCCATGGCGCCGGGGCCATCCATGGCATCGATGTGCGCCAGGAATACGCCAAGCTGCCCCGCATTGCGCAGGAGCAACTGGGCATGCAGCGCATTCCGGCAGCGCTGAGTTTTCAGACCATCACGCCCAGCGCGCCGCTGGCTGGCCAGGCGCCGCTCTATGACGGCATCATGAGCTGGTCGACCTTTGAGCATGTGCAGCGCGACCAGCTGCTGCCCATCCTGAAAGACCTGCTGGCCTGCCTCAAGCCCGGCGGGCATTTCTTCTTGCAGATGGAGCCGCTGTTCTACTCCGCCTTTGGCTCGCACCTACGCCGTTATGACGATGTGGCTTGGCACCACTTGCTGGTGGACGAGGATGCGCTCTGGAAGGTGATTGAAGCCTACGACGGCGAACTCAGCCCCGATGAGGTGGACTTTGGCTTTGCCGATTTTGGGCCGGAGGGCTACAAGCGCTTTGTGTTCAAGGAATACCAGGAGCTCAACCGCCTGACCGCCGATGAGCTGGTGGCGCTGGCCAAGGAGGCGGGCTTTACGGTGGCGCGCGAGGAGCGCCGCCACTATGAGCCCGCTCCGGTGCCCGAGGCCTTGCTGGCGCAGTACCCGCGTGAGGTGTTGACCAACAACGAGATCTTTTTGCTGCTGCAGCGCCCCGTTTGACCGCTGGCCGGCAGCCTGCTGAAGGCCCCGGCCAGTTTTCCGTCAGGCGGCGGGTTGGGTGCCTGCCGCAGCTGCTGCCGGCTGCAGCGGTGCCGAGACGCTGGCGCTGTAACTCAGGCGCTGCATGCGCTGGCCCAGGCCGCTGCGGCTAAAGAGCCGGCGGTTGATCGAGGCCTCACAGTGCAGCGGCGTGCGCACCAGCCAGCAGGTATGGCGCACTTCAAATGCGGGGTGGAAGTAGGGATCGCCCTGGTCCAGAAAATCGCGCCAGCGGCTGGCGAACAGCGCCGAATCCTCGGGGTGCGGGTCGTAGCCTTCGGCCTTGCCCCGGGTGATCGACTCATGGTGCACCAAGGTGGCCTGCGGGCAGTACAACACGCGCCAGCCTAGCTGCAAGCTGCGCAGGCACAGGTCCACATCGCCAAAGCCCACGGCCAGCTTTTCGTCATAGCCGTCGATGGCATCAAAGGTTTCCTTGCGCATCAACAGGCACGCAGCGGTCACGGCCGATACCTCGTGCGTGCTTACCAAACGGCCCATGAAGGCGATATCGACGCGGTCGGGCGGCAGCTTCAAGAACTTGCCATAGTGCTCGGCGATGCCAAAGGCGCCCACGCAGACTCCGGCGTGCTGGATCGAGGTGCGGTCGGGGTAGAGCAGCTGCGCGCCCACCATGCCCACGCTCGGGTCCTGGCACTGCGACAGCATGTGCTCCAGCCAGCCGCTCTCCAGTGCCTCGATGTCGTTGTTGCAGAACAGGTAGTGGCTATACGGCCGGGTCAGTTGGCGCACCGCCCAGTTGTTGATCGCCGAGAAATTGAAGGGGCCCTGGTAGCGCAGCACGGTGGCAGTGCCTTCTTGCTCCAGTTGCGCAAAGTAGTCGAGGCTGGCCTGCTCGGTCGATGCATGGTCGATCACGATCAGGTCATAGGCGGCATGCTGCACGGTGGCGCGGATGCTGTCCACGCACTGGCGCACGAGGCTGCCGTAGTTCTTGGTCGGGATGATGATGGCCACGCGCTGGCCATCGGCGATCTGGTGCTGTGTTTCAAAGAAGTTGAACGACACCCCGGGGGCCGAGCGCGCCGCCACGCCGCTGCGGTCCAGGTGGCGCTGCAGTACGGCGGTCGATGTGCTCATCACCTGGGCCATCTTGTCGTGGCCGGCTGAGCCGGTGTGGGTGCGCCATTGGTAGAGGATCTCCGGCAGGTGCACGATGCGGCTGGCCGCTTCGCTGACCCGCAGAATCAGGTCGTAGTCCTGCGATATGCCCAAGGCCTCGTCAAAGCCACCCAGGCTGCGCAGCAGCGCGGTGCGAAAGCCCACCATGTGCACGATATAGGGGTGGCTGCGCAGGTATTCGGGCGAGAAGGCCGGGCGGTGGAAGTACTGCAGCACCTCTTTGCCATCGGGGCTGACCAGCACTTCGTCCGAGTACAGCATGTCCGAGTCATCGGCCATGACGCTTTGCGCGACGCGGTAGATGGCCTGGGGCTGGAGCAGGTCGTCATGGTCGAGCAGTACGACAAACGGAGACGTGGCCAAGGCCAGCGCCCGGTTGCTGGCATGCGATACGCCATGGTTGGTCTCGCCCAGATGCAGCTTGATGCGCGGCTCCTGCGCGGCCAGTTCTTGCAGCATGGTGCGCACATGGGGTTGGGTGGAGGCATCGTCGGCGATGCACAGCTCCCAGTGCGGGTAGATCTGGGCGCGCACCGAGTCAACCATCGCGGTGAGCATGGCCGGGTCGGTGTTGTAGGTGGGAACCAGAATGGAGATGCTGACCGGCTGCTTTAACGCGGCAATCTCGGCGCGCAGCACGGGCAGCACCTCGCTGGCCAAGCGCTGCTGGTAGTCCTGCCAGGCATCGGTGGGGGCAACGGGCACGGTGGGTGCATCAGGGTGGCCCAAGGACAGCAGCTGGTGCTTGAGCATCTGGGTGCCGCCCGTGCGCCAGGCGCGCCAGAGCCGGCGGCTGTTGCTGCCCAACTGGCGTGGATCGGCGGCCAGCAGGTACAGGCTGCGGCCCAGCTGGCGCAGCTTATGAGGCAGCTTGCGCAAGGTAGAGAGAGTGGATGACAAGGAGTGGCTCTTTGTTTTTTGTAGCGGTGGGTGCTTGATTTGCAAGCACTATTGGCGCATTTTATTTAATTGGCAGACTGGCGCAGGCCCGTCAGGTAATCGTGTCCGTAGCTCCAGGGCTGCAGGTACTGGGCCTTCAGGTCGACCGCAGCCGCCGGCGCCGGCAGCGGTGGCTGGCCGTCAACGTACTGGTGCTGGCGGATGTCCTGCATCAGCGCCAGCCATTCGTCGGCCGAGGTGCTCCAGGGGCGCAGCCAGGTCCAGGGGCGGCCTGCCAGGCGTTCGGGGAAGGCGCCGATATCGGGCGCGATCACCGGCACCCCCGCCTGCAGGCAGGCGCTCAAGGTGTAGCTATAGGTCTCGGGCCACAGCGCCGGGAACCAGACCACATCGGGCTGGAGGCGCGCCATCAGCGCGGGCAGGTCGGCATCGTCATAGGGGCCATGGATGGTCAGGCTGGCATGGGGCTGGGTGCGCATGCGGCGGTGCGGGTAGCCCAGCAGGTGCAGCTCGACAGGCGCTTCGCTTTGGGCGGCGGCCAGCGCTACGGCTTCCATCACATCGCCCCCCTTGGCCAGGCTGACGCCGCCGAGGATAAAGACGCGCAGATGGGCATGGGGCGCCAGCGGCTGGCCCTTGGGAACAGGCAGCGAGGCGGCATCGGGGATGTCATGGTGCGTGACATAGCGCACTGGCGCATCGGGGAAGTACTGGTGCATGCGCAGTGCCGCATCCTTGCTGGGCGCGAGCACATAGCGCGCCTGGTTCAGGAACAGGCGGTGGCGCATGCGCCAGGCATCGATGTACTCGCCAGTCGGCGCCGGCTCGGCGCCCGAGCACTGCGGGCACTGCGGCACACCCAAGGCTGCATAGCGCGGGTTGTGGGTGGGCTCCATCAGGTTGATCTGCGGGCAGATCGCGTAGTAGTCGTGGGCGGTGAAGTCATAGCGCACACCCAGCAGCTCGGGCAGGCGCATCACTTCCAGGTTCAGCCCCATCAGGTGGTGGAAGTGGACATGGCTCACGCCCAGCTCGCGCAGCAGTGCCACCAGCGCTTCCGATTGCGTAGGCCAGTGGAACTCCTCGTCATAGCCTTCGGCGGCATCGAGCCACTGCAGGCGGATGTAGTTGTCTTCCAGCGGGGTCAGGGCCAGCGATACCGCGCGGTCGCGCAGGCTGTGGGCCAGCTCCTTGACATGGCGCAGCGTGCCGCCGCCGGCGTTGTGCAGCACCATCAGCACGCGCGGCAGCGGGTGCTGGCGCAGGCGCGCCTTGTCGATGGCATTGCGCGCAGCCTGGGCCGGGTTGGCCTTGAGGTGCGCTTGCACCAGGCTGTCGTAGCGGGGGTGCAGCTGCAGCAGGGTCTGGTAGGCGGCCTGCTCGCGCGGCGTCTTGCTGTCGCCAAAGCTGACGCCGCCGGTGTGCAGCACCACGCTGTCCAGCGCCAGCAGATGGCGCCAGCCCAGGTCATGGGCGCGCATGCAAAAGTCGTTCTCTTCGCCGTAGCCCTTGCCGAAATGCGCCACATCAAACAGGCCGGTCTGCGCCAGGCAGTCGCGGCGGATGTACATGCAAAAGCCCACGCCGGTGGGCACTTCGACCGTCTGCCCGGCATTGGCGCTGGCGGCTAGGTGGTTCAGGCGCAGCAGATCGGCGTCGGCCGGCAGCGCATTCTTTTCGCAAAAGCGCGGGTAGCTGCAGATCGTTGCGTTGTTGGACAGCGGCGTGACGCTGCCCACGTCGGTGGCGCTGTAGGCCGCCCGGTGCAGGCGGTCCAGCCATTCGTGCGACACCTCCGTGTCGCTGTTGAGCAGCAGCACATCATGGCTGGGGTTGAGCGCCATGCCGCGGTTGACGGTGGCCACAAAGCCCAGGTTGCTGTCGTTCTCCAGCAGCTGCACACGGCTGTCCTGCTGGGCCAGCTCGCGCAGCCAGGCGGTCAATTCCGGCTCGGGGCTGGCGTCATTGATCACCACCAGCTGGCTGTTGGTTTGCGTAGCCGCCTGCAGCACCGATTGCAGGCAACGCTGCGTATCGCCCAGGCCCCGGTACACCGGGACGATGATGTCGACCATGGCCGCGGGCTGGGCGGCTGCCAGCGGGCGCACCGGCTCGGCCAGGGTGTCAGCGGGCGCTGCTTCCTCGACCACGACGGCGAGCAGGGTCTCATCCTGCACCTCAGCCATCATCTCCGCTGCATCGACTGCTTGCACTGCATCCTGCACAGGCTCTGGCTCGGGCACATGCACGACGGCCGGGGCGGGCGCAGGCCGGCCGCGCAACCGGGCCTTGGCGCTGGCCAGTTTCTGGCCCACGCGGTAGGCCTCCGAGGCCTCGATATTGCCCAGATGGGTTTGCAGGTTGCCGATATGGGTCTGCTGGCCCTGGATATGTTCTTGCTGCTGGGCAATCGCGGCTTCCAGGTTGTCTTTCTGCGCCTGCATATGGGCCTGCAGCAGGCGCAGCTGGGTGTGGGCATCGGCCTGGGCCTGCTGGGCGCGCAGAACCTCGGTGTCGGCATGGCGGATGCGGGCCTGCAGCTCCTGGGCGCTATCGGCCAGCGCGGCGTAGTCGGCGGACATGGGCCAACCCAGGCTCACTTCGAGCACGGCGCCCTCGGTCTGCAGGCAGTCCTGCAGCAGTGCTGGCGCAATCGGCAGGTGCAGGTGCGGGTCATCGCCGGTCAGCAACAGCAGGGTGCTGCCCGGCGCGGTGGCGGGGGCCGGCTGCCAGCTGATCTGGCTGTGCGGCACCTGGGCCAGCGCTTCGGGCTGGTCGGCGTCCCAGCGCCAGCGCAGCGCGCCGCTGGCGTCATAGAGGCGCATCGCATGCAGGTGCAAAAAGCCGGGACGGTCGGCCGGGTCCCAGCGCAGGCTGGGTTGGGCGCTGTCAAAGCGGGGCAGCGCAAAGCGAATGCTCTGCTGCAGGGCGCCAATCTGGCCCTTGGCAATCAGCTTGTGCGATTCGCTGAACTGGCCGGCATCGGCCCAGTACAGGTTGGTGGTGAAGCTGGCATGCGCTGTGTTGTCCTCGCTCTCGATCGCCAACAGCGCATGGGCCTGGGCGGCAGCGGCATCGCTGCTGGGCCGGATGCTGCAGATGAACTGGTAGGCCAGCGCATCGGGCTGGGCCAGCAGGTAGCGCATCACGGCGGGCGGCAGGCTGTCGGCGGTGGTGCGGGCAAATTCGGATTCGTCGAGCGGGCGGTCGATGGTCTCGATCGACTGCACGCTCCACTGGCCCGCTTGCATCAGCCGCAGCAGCGACTGGCGGGTGAAAAAGCGCAGGTGGGTGGCGTCGAGCAGGCCTTCTTCGCGGTAGCGCAGCTCGCCCTGCATCAGCTCCATCACCAGGCCGCAGTAGCCGGCGTTGGGGATCGAGACCAGGATTTCGCCGTTTTCTGCCAGCAGATCGCGGCAGTCGGCCAGCAGTTGCTCGGGCTGGCGCAGGTGCTCCAGAACATCGGCGCAGACGATATAGTCATACTGACGCCGCGTAAAAGCCTCCGCCAGGTTGATCTGTTCCAGATCGGCCACGGCCAGATCGCGATAATACGGCCTGGCGAGCGCGGCCTCCTCGGCGCTGAACGTCACACCATCGAGGGTGCAGGCCTTGTGCTCGTGCAGGTACTGGCCCAGCACGCCGGGGCCGCAGCCCAGATCGAGCACACGGGCGCCCGGCGGTATCTTGTTCGCCAGCACGGACAGCGAGCTGCGCTGCTGGAGATCGATGTGGCGGGTGTAGACGTGGTGTTCGCGGGTCATGGATATGGGAATGGGTAGGAATTCTGCCGAGATAGGCCTGCAGATGCAGGTGAAAGATGAATGACTGACAAGCAAAATCGTGTGGCAATTCTATTGTCTACATACAACGGCGAGCGGTTTCTGCCTGCGCAGCTCGATTCCCTGCTGGCGCAAAGCCATGCGGGTTGCGATATCTGGGTGCGCGATGACGGCTCCAGTGACCAGAGCCTGGCTATTGTCCGGCGCTATGCCAGCATCCATCCCAACATCCACATCCAGGCCGGCGAGAACTTTGGTTTTGTAGCTAGTTTTTACGAATTATTGCAAAACGTGGGCGCGGGCTATGGCTTCTATTTCTTCTGTGACCAGGATGACGTCTGGCTGCCCAGCAAGGTGAACCGCGCGCTGGCGCTGCTGGAAGGCGAACAGGGCGCTGCGCTCTACTGCTCGCGCACCCAGTATGTGGACAGCGATCTGCAGCCCATCGGCCCTTCGCCCGATTACGACCGCCGCTGCATTGGTTGGGGCAATGCGCTGGTGCAGAACATTGCGACCGGTTGCACGATGGCCCTCAACCGCGCGGCGCGCGAGCGCCTGCTGGCGCAGCGCCCCGGCTTTTGCCTGGCGCATGACTGGTGGGCCTACCTGGTGGTGTCGGCTTTTGGCCAGGTGGTGTTCGACAGCGAGAGCCATATCCTCTACCGCCAGCATGGCAGCAACACCATCGGCATGCAAAAGCAGGGCCTGGCGGGCCAATGGGCGCGCGTGCAGCGCTTTTGGCGCCGGCTGCGCCAGGCGGGCCCGGGCTGGATCGACCAGCTGAGCGAGTTCGACCGGCTCCATGGCGCCGACCTGGCCGATGCCCAGCGCCGCCAGCTGCGCATGCTGATCCGCTCGCGCAGCAGCTGGACGACGGCGCTGCGTGCGTCAGTCCAGCGCTATTACTGGCGCATGAGCAAGGTCGACACCTTGATCTTGCGTGTGCTGCTGGCGCTGCGCCTGTACTGAGGCGCTGTTACAACTGGCGCGCTGGGCTGATTTCCGCGCGGGCCGCTGATGGATAATGCCCGCTGATGTCCGCCAGCCCCACCTCCTTGCCTCCGCCCATTCCCGCGATTGCCCTGTCTGTCGTCAGCCATGGCCATGGGGCGATGGTGCAGCAGCTGCTCGATGCCTTGGCGCTGCACGGCGCTGGCGGCAACGGTGTCAGCCGCGTGGTGCTGACCTTGAACCTGCCCGAGCCTGCGCCCCTGGCACCTGCAGGCGGCTGGCCTTTTGTGCTGGAGCTGCGCCACAACAGCGTGCCGCAAGGCTTTTCGGCCAACCATAATGCCGCCTTGGCGGGCGCGACGGAGCCCCTGGTCTGCGTGCTGAACCCGGATGTGGACCTGCGCGGCGGCAATCCCTTCCCCGCGCTGGTGCGCGCGCTGCAGCGCCAGGGCGTGGGCCTGGCCTACCCGATGCAGGTGGATGAAAACGGTCAGCTGCAGGACAGCGAGCGGGAGCTGCCCACCCCCTGGTCCCTGCTGCGCCGCTATGCGGTCAAACGGCGCGAGACCCGGGCCGAATGGGTCAATGGCGCGATGTGGCTGCTGCCCACCCCCGTCTGGCAGGGCATTGGCGGGCTCAATACCGCGTACTTCATGTACTGCGAGGATGTGGATCTGTGCCTGCGCCTGCGCCTGACGGGCTGGACCTTGGCGCGTGCTGATTGCGTGATAGGCCATGCCGGCCAGCGCGCCAGCCACCGCCGGGCCCGCCATGCTTTGTGGCATATTCGCAGCTTGCTGCGGCTGTGGGCCTCGGCAGTTTTTTGGCGCGCCCGGGCCTTGCTCCGGCGCACCCCCACGGCAGCACTCACGATGACTGAATAATGATTTTCCTGGCAGTGGTCGCTTTTCTCTGTACGCTCATTGGCGCGGGTTTCATCGTGCGCCGCATGCGCGGCCATGCCAAACGCTATGGCAAGGATTTGCCCCAGCGCTTCCATATGGGCAACATCCCCCGGCTGGGCGGTCTGGCCATGTTTGTCAGCCTGGTGCTGACGGTGGGCGTGGCCGGCCTGCAGAACTGGTGGGGCTACTACGGCAATGCACTGCACTGGAACCAGTGGGTGCTGTATTTCTTCATGGCGATGCTGCCTGCGGTGGCTGGCGGTATTGCCGAGGACATGACCCAGCGCATGACGGTGCGCTACCGCCTGGTGCTGACCCTGCTGACCGGCCTGCTGGCCGTCTACCTGCTGGGCATGACCGTGCCGCGCATGGGCCTGGTCTGGCTCGATACGGCGCTGAGCGCCGCGCCCTGGCTGGGCATGGCGCTGGCCGTGCTGGCCATTGCCGGCCTGCCCCATGCCTTCAACATCATCGATGGCTACAACGGCCTGGCCGGCATGGTGGCGGTCATCATCTGCGCGGCGCTTACCCATGTGGCGCTGCAGCTGGGCGACCGCGAGCTGGCGGCCATCCTGGTGATCACCGCAGCGGCCACCCTGGGCTTCATGTTCTGGAACTACCCCATGGGCCAGCTCTTTGCCGGCGATGGCGGCGCCTATGTCTGGGGCATCGTGATCGCCTTTTGCAGCATTACCCTGGTGCAGCGCCACCCCATCGTCTCGCCCTGGTTCCCGATGCTGCTGCTCATCTATCCGGTCTGGGAGACCATGTTTTCCATCTACCGCAAGCTCGCGCGCGGCGACTCGCCGGGCATGGCCGACGCGCTGCACCTGCACCAGCTGATCTATCGCCGCATCGTGCGCAGCGTGCTCGATGAAAACGCCGCACGCCGCATGCTGCGCCGCAATAACCGGACCGCGCCGTATTTGTGGGCGTTCACTTTGCTCACCGTGGTGCCGGCGGTCCTGTTCTGGCGCAACACCTATATTCTCATCGGTTTCTGTGCGCTGTTCTGTGTCTCCTATGTCGCTGCCTATCTGGTGATCGTGCGCTTCAAGCTACCAGGCTGGATTCGCTGATCAGCAGGCAGGCGGCACTTTGGGGCACAATGCGCGTTTTGCATCTTCTCCGCTGCTGTAAAGGCCTGCAACCATGACGACTCCTTCTCTCTCCATTGCCCCGCGCGACAAGGCTGAAATTCTGGCGCAGGCACTGCCCTACATCCGCAAGTTCCATGGCAAGACCATGGTCATCAAGTACGGCGGCAACGCCATGACCGACCCCGACCTGCAGGCCGACTTTGCCGAAGACGTGGTGCTGCTCAAGCTGGTGGGCATCAACCCTGTGGTGGTGCACGGCGGTGGCCCGCAGATCGAGAACGCCTTGAAGCGCCTGGGCAAGGAAGGCAAGTTCGTGCAGGGCATGCGCGTGACCGACTCCGAAACCATGGAAGTGGTCGAATGGGTGCTGGCCGGCGAAGTGCAGCAGGACATCGTGGGCCTGATCAACCAGGCTGGCGGCAAGGCCGTGGGCTTGACGGGCCGTGATGGCGGCCTGATCCGCGCCCAGAAGCTCAAGCTCAAGGACAACAAGGATCCGTCGGTCGAGCACGATGTCGGCCAGGTCGGCGACATCCTGTCCATCGACCCCAGCGTGGTCAAGGCGCTGCAGGATGACGCCTTCATTCCCGTGGTGAGCCCGATTGGCTTTGGCGAGAACAACGAGAGCTACAACATCAATGCCGATGTGGTGGCCAGCAAGTTGGCCACCGTGCTGCAGGCCGAAAAGCTGATGCTGTTGACCAACATCCCCGGCGTGCTCGACAAGCAAGGCCAGCTGCTGACCGAATTGACCTCGCGCCAGATCGATGACCTCATTGAGGACGGCACCATCTCGGGTGGTATGCTGCCTAAATTGGCCGGCGCCATCGATGCCGCCAAGAGCGGTGTCAATGCCGTGCATATTGTCGATGGCCGCGTGCCACACGCGATGCTGCTCGAAATTTTGACCGACACAGCCTACGGAACAATGATTCGTAGTTATTGATACATTTGATTGCGTAATTGATTTGTGCATCTAGCAATGCACATGATTTTTATCATTTTTCTGCAGTTCTTTTGCAGTAAGATGTTACAGAGGGCCCAAGGTTGCGCTGGCAACCTGTGAGGCGAGTGCCTTACTTTTATCAATAAAAAATACCTGGCGGTGTTGGGAGACTGCGTCGGGTGCAGCCTCATATTCAACGCATGTCTGATCAAGAATCTTCTTTCGCCGCCGACCTCGTCGATGCGCCGCTAGAAGCCGCTAACCCGGCACCTACCCGTAAACGTCCAAAACCCGGAGAGCGTCGAATCCAGATTCTGCAGACGCTGGCGGCCATGCTGGAGCAGCCAGGCGCAGACCGCATCACCACGGCGGCACTGGCCGCGCAAATGTCGATCAGCGAGGCGGCCCTCTACCGCCACTTTGCCAGCAAGGCCCAGATGTACGAAGGCCTGATCGAGTTCATCGAGCAGTCCGTCTACAGCCTGGCCGTGCAGATCACCGGCCGCGATGTGCCGGACCCCGCCAAGACCGTGGAGCAGGGCATTGCGCAGGCCCACCGGGTCGTGGCCATGGTGCTGCAGTTTGGCGAGCGCAACCCCGGCATGGTGCGCGTGATGCTGGGCGATGCGCTGCAGTCCGAAAACCCCCGCCTGCAGCAGCGCATGCAGCAGTTCTTCGAGCGCATCGAGACCACCTTGCGCCAGTGCCTGCGCGTGGTGCCCGGCGGCGATGCATCGGCTACGCCCACCGTGGATGCCAATGTGCGCTCCAGCGTGCTGATGTCCTTCCTTATCGGCCGCCTGCAGCGCTTTGCGCGTTCGGATTTCCGCCGCCTGCCCACCGAGCAGCTCGACGCCTGCCTGTCCTTGATGGCGCACTGACGCCAGCCCACCCCATCGCAAAAGCTGCTGAGCCTGACAAGGCCAGCAGCTTTTTTCATGGGGGGCACGGCCGTTGCCGTGGTTTACCCTTGCTTTGCACACCAACGGTTGGCAGCACACTGGGTTTGTGCAAGAATCAAAAAAGAACGACCGTGCTATTTTTGATTTATGACCAAACCCCTTGCTTCCACCCCAGGCCCTGCCGAGATCGCCAAGCTGGCCAAAGGCGCCCAAACGCGTGCTGCGATTGTGGATGCCGCCCTGTCCCTGGCCGCGCAAGAGGGGCTCGATGGCCTGTCGCTGGGCATGGTGGCGCTGGCCATGGGCATGAGCAAGTCAGGGGTGTTTGCCCACTTTGGCTCACGTGAGGAGCTCCAGTGCTCGGTGGTGCGCGAATACCATGAGCGCTTTGAGCGCGAGATCTTTGTACCGGCGCTGCAGGTGCCGCGCGGACTGGCCCGCTTGCTGCATATGGCCACCGGCTGGATGGGTAGCACCGCCCAGCCCAATGATGCCAGCCGCCTCTACGGCAGCCTCTACATCAGCGGCGCGGTGGAGTTTGATGACCGGCCCGGCGATGTGCGCGATGCGCTGTCCGAGTCGGTGCGCATCTGGATGGATGCGATGCGCCGCGCGATTGTGCAGTCCCAGACCGAAGGCCAGCTGCGCAGCGATGTCGCTCCCGACCAGGTGCTGTTCGAGCTGCACGGCATCATTTTGTCGCTGCACTATGAAACCCGCTTTCTCCATGGCCCGCAGGCGCTGCGCCATGCTGCCACCGGCCTGCGCGGCATCTTGCTGCGCCATGCGGTGAACCCCGAGCGCGAGGCCGCCTTGATCGATGCCGCGCTGGCCCCTTGCCTGGCAGCGCTGCCCGATGCGGCCGCGCCCGCCTCCGTTTCTGTTTTGACCTCGTAATTTTTCCAAAGGACTTTCCATGCCTCAGTACACCCCACCGCTGCGCGACATGCAGTTCCTCATGCAAGAAGTGCTGGACCTGCCGGCCCGCTTTGCCCAATTGCCGGCCTATGCCGAGGTGGACACCGGCACCATGGATGCGATTTTGGAAGAGGCCGGCAAGTTTGCGGTCGAGGTCGTGCAGCCACTCAACCTGCCTGGTGATGCCGAAGGCTGCACGCGCAACCCGGCCGATTCGAGCGTGACCACGCCCAAGGGCTTCAAGGAGGCCTATGCCAAGTATGTGGAAGGCGGCTGGGCGGCCCTGTCGTGCGACAGCGCCTATGGCGGCCAGGGCCTGCCCTTTGTGCTGAACCAGTGCCTGTATGAGATGCTCAACAGCGCCAACCAGGCCTGGGCCATGTACCCCGGCCTGTCGCACGGCGCCTATGAGGCACTCCATGTGTATGGCTCGGACGAGCAGAAAAAGCTTTACCTGCCCAAGCTCACCAGCGGTGAATGGACCGGCACCATGTGCCTGACCGAGCCCCATTGCGGCACCGACTTGGGGCTGCTGCGCACCAAGGCAGAGCCCCAAGCCGACGGCAGCTACAAGATCACCGGCAACAAGATCTTCATCAGCGCCGGTGAGCACGACATGACCGACAACATCGTGCACCTGGTGCTGGCCCGCCTGCCCGATGCGCCCAAGGGCAGCAAGGGCATCAGCCTGTTCCTGGTGCCCAAGTTCCTGGTCAATGCCGATGGCTCGCTGGGTGCGCGCAACCCCATCAGCTGCTCGGGACTGGAGCACAAGATGGGCATCCATGGCAATGCCACCGCGCAGATCGCCATCGATGGCGCCGTGGGCAGCCTGGTCGGCCAGGCCAACAAGGGCTTGCAGGCCATGTTTGTGATGATGAATGCCGCGCGCCTGGGTGTGGCCAACCAGTCGCTGGGTCTGATGGCCGTGGCCTACGAGAACGCGCTGGCCTATGCCAAGGACCGGCTGCAGATGCGCAGCCTCTCGGGCACCAAGGCCAAGGACCTGCCGGCCGACCCCATCATCGTCCACCCCGATGTGCGCCGCATGCTGCTGACTGCCAAGGCCTACAGCGAAGGCGGCCGCGCGATGATGATCGCCACTTCGGCCCTGGTCGACGAAGAGCTGAACCACCCCGACGAAGCCCTGCGCAAGGCCCATGCCGCGCAGGTCGCCTTGCTCACCCCCATCCTCAAGGCCTTTTTGACCGACAAGGGTTTTGAGGTGACCGTGCTGTGCCAGCAGGTGTTTGGCGGCCATGGCTACATCCATGAAACCGGTATGGAGCAGTTTGTGCGCGATGCGCGCATCAACATGATCTACGAAGGCACCAATGGCATCCAGGCGCTGGACCTGCTGGGCCGCAAGGTGCTGGGTGACCAGGGTGCGGCGCTCAAGGCGCTGGGCAAGCTGGTGCAGGGTCTGGTCGAGGAAGAGGGCGTCAACGAACGCATGGCCGATTTCATCAACCCGCTGGCGCAGCTGGCCGGCCAGATGACCGGCATCACCACCGAGCTGGGCCTCAAGGCGCTGCAGAATCCTGACGAAGTGGGGGCCGCCGCGACCGACTATCTCTGCGTGATGGGCCACCTGGTGATGGGCTACTGGTGGGCACGCATGGCCCAGACCGCGCTGCGCGCACTGGCCGAAGGCGATGTGACGGGCAAGACCTTCTACGAAGCCAAGCTGCAGACGGCGCGCTTTTACTTTGCGCGCCTCTTCCCCGAGGCGGGCCTGCGCGTGCGCACCATGCGCACCGGCAGCAAGCTCTTGATGAACACCGACGCCGCGCTGGCTTGACCGCCTGCAGTGCTGTCGAAAAACACCGAAGGAGACCCTGATGCAAACCTTGCTGAAACCTGTGCTGATGGTGGCTGGCAGCTTGGCGGTGGCACTGCCAGCGCTGGCTGCCGAGATGTCGCCGGTGGGCCTGTGGCGCACCTTTGACGAGAAAAGCGGTGAGCCCAAGTCCGAGGTGCGCATCAGCGACAGCGGCGGGGTGCTCAGCGGCAAGGTGGAAAAGCTGCTGCGCAAGGGCGCCGATCCGCAGGCCGTCTGCGACCGCTGCAGCGATGACCGCAAGGGCCAGCCGCTCGTCGGCCTGGAGATCATCCGGGGTGCCAAGCAGGCGCAGGGCAAGGCGGTCTGGGAAGACGGCAAGATCCTCGACCCGGAAAACGGCAGCAGCTACAGCTTGAAGCTCACACCTGCTGACAACGGCAACAAGCTCGATGTGCGCGGATCGATTGGCCCCTTTGGCCGCACGCAGACCTGGTCGCGCGTCGAATAGGTTTTGACTGAAACTGGCTGCCAGCTTGCGATTTAGAAGCGCTGGCAGCTCTCTAAAGTGGAGTAACCATGTCCCGATTTGTGGTGAAAAAAGTGGCGGTGCTTGGAGCCGGCGTGATGGGCGCGCAGATTGCGGCCCACCTCGTCAATGTGCGCGTGCCGGTGGTGCTGTTTGACCTGCCGGCCAAGGAAGGCCCCAAAAGCGCCATTGCCCAGAAGGCGATTGCCAACCTGAAAAAGCTCAAGCCCTCACCGCTGGGTGTGGCGGCAGAAGCCGACCTGATCACGCCCGCCAACTACGAAGAGCACCTGGCGCAGCTCAAGGACTGCGACCTGGTGATCGAGGCGATTGCCGAGCGCATGGACTGGAAGCGTGACCTCTACCACCAGATCGCGCCCTTTGTTGCACCCCATGCGATCCTGGCCTCCAACACCTCGGGCCTGTCGATCACGGCCTTGTCGGAAGCCTTGCCCGAGCAGCTGCGCCACCGCTTCTGCGGCATCCACTTCTTCAACCCTCCGCGCTATATGCAGCTGGTGGAGCTGATACCGACCGCAGCGACCGAGCCCCAGGTGCTGGACCAGCTCGAAAGCTTTGCGACCAGCCAGCTGGGCAAGGGCGTCGTCCGCGCCAAGGACACGCCCAACTTTGTTGCCAACCGCGTCGGCGTGGCCGGCATGCTGTCGACCATGGCCGAGGCCGAGCGCTTTGGCCTCAGCTACGACGTGGTCGACGACCTGACCGGCAAGAAGCTGGGGCGCGCCAGCTCGGGCACCTTCCGCACTGCCGATGTGGTGGGCCTGGACACCTTGGCCCATGTCATCGCCACCATGCAGACCCAGCTGACGGCGCAGAGCGACTCGTTCTACGCCAGCTACACGACGCCAGCGGTATTGACCCAGCTGATCGCCAACGGCGCGCTGGGCCAGAAGACCAAGGCAGGTTTTTACCGCAAGACCAAGCTGGGCATCGAGCGCTTTGACCCCGAGCACCAGGCCTATGTGCCTTCGGGCGAAAAGGGCAATGACGTCTACACCCGCATGCTGAAAAAGCCGGCCGGCGAGCGCCTGCAGCTGCTGCGCAATAGTGAAGGCGCACAAGGCCAGTTCCTCTGGGCCATCTTGCGCAACAGCTTCCACTACGCCGCCGTGCATCTGAAAGACATTGCCGACAATGCCCGCGATGTGGATCTGGCCATGCGCTGGGGCTTTGGCATGCAGCAAGGCCCGTTCGAGCTGTGGCAGGAAGCCGGCTGGCTGCAGGTGGCCAAGATGGTGCAGGAAGACATTGACGCTGGCAAGGCACTCAGCCCCGAGCCGCTGCCGCAGTGGGTGTTTGAAGGCCCCGTGGCGGACGCCGGCGGTGTGCACACCGCGCAGGGCTCCTGGAGCGCTGCCGAGAGCCGCTTTGTCCCGCGCCGCGATCTGCCGGTCTATGCGCGCCAGCTGTTCCCCGAGCGCGTGCTGGGTGAGGCGAGCGCGCCCGCGCAGGACTGGCGCACGGCAGGCCGCACGCTGGCCGAGAGCAAGGCCTCGCGCAGCTGGACCCTGGATGACCAGGTGCTGGTCTTCAGCATCAAGACCAAGATGCATGCGATCAGCCCCGATGTGATGGAAGACCTGCAGGCCGCGCTGGCGCTGGCCGAAAAGGACTTTGATGCGATGGTCGTCTGGTCGGGCGATGCACCTTTCAGCGTGGGCGCCGATCTGCAGGCGATGATGCCGGCCTTTGCCCTGCAAGGCCCGATTGCCATCGACCAGATCGAGCAGGTGATGCAGCAGCTCTTCCTGTCGGTGCGCTATGCGCAGATCCCGGTGGTGGGCGCGGTGCATGGCATGGCGCTGGGCGGCGGCTGCGAGCTGCTGCTGCACTGCGCACGCCGCGTGGCGCATATGGAGAGCTATATCGGCCTGGTGGAGATGGGCGTGGGCCTGGTGCCCGGCGCCGGCGGCCTCACCAATGTGGCCTACCAGGCCGCGCGCCATGCGCAGTATTCCACCGGCACGGATCTGCTGCCCTTCCTGGCCAATGGCTTTACCGCAGCCGCCAAGGCCACCGTCGGCACCAGCGCGCTGGAGTCGCAGGCCATCGGCTACCTGCAGGCCGATGATGTCATCGTGCCGCACCGCGACGAGCTGCTGTTTGTGGCGCTGACCCAGGCCAAGGCCATGGCGCAATCGGGCTGGCGCCCACCGCAGCGCAAGCCTTTCCCGGTGGCCGGCCGCAGTGGTGCAGCCACCTTGCGCAGCACCCTCGTCAATATGCGCGAAGGCGGCTTCATCACCGAGCACGACATGCTGATTGCCAGCCATATGGCCGATGTGGTCTGCGGCGGCGATGTGGATGCCGGCACCCTGGTGAACGAGGAATACCTGATGGCGCTGGAGCGCAAGGCCTTCACCGACCTGATCGTGAAGGAAAAAACCCAGGAGCGCATTCTGGGCATGCTGAACACCGGCAAGCCCGTCCGTAACTGAGGCCCACCGTGGAAAAGCAACCCTTGTCCCCCAACTCCCTCTCCCGCTCGCGGGAGAGGGCAGGGGTGAGGGCGGATGTCAAAGTGCAGCAGGCCCGCGCCCTGCGCCAAGCCTCCACCACCGCAGAACAACTGCTCTGGCGCCACCTGCGCAACCGCCAACTGGCGGGCGCCAAGTTCCGCAGACAGCATCCGCTGGGGCCCTACATCCTGGATTTTGTCTGTCTGGAGCAGGGCCTGGTGGTTGAACTGGATGGCGGCCAGCATGCAGATCTGCAGGCGCAAGCCTATGACCAGCAGCGCTCTGCCTGGTTGCAGCAGCAGGGCTTGCGCGTGCTGCGATTTTGGAACCATGAGGTTGTACAACAAACGAATGAGGTGCTTGCACGTGTGCTGCAGGCCCTCACCCCGGCCCTCTCCCGCGCGCGGGAGAGGGAGGTGAATACCGAGGACTAGTCATCATGAGTAAACAAGTTCAAGACGCCTACATCGTTGCGGCGACGCGCACGCCGATTGGCAAGTCGCACAAAGGCTATCTGCGCAATATGCGCCCTGACGATCTGCTGGCCACCACGATGAAGGCCGTGCTGGCGCAGGCGCCGGGGCTGGACCCGCAGGCGATTGAGGATGTGGTCTGCGGCTGCGCGATCCCCGAAGCCCAGCAGGGCCTGAATGTGGCACGCATCAGTGCGGTGCTGGCAGGGCTGCCGGTAGGAGTGGGCGGGGTGACCGTCAACCGCTTTTGCGCATCGGGCCTGACGGCCTTGCAGATGGCGGCCGACCGCATCCGCGTGGGTGAGGCCGATGTGATGATCGCTGCCGGTGTCGAGAGCATGAGCATGGTGCCGATGATGGGCAACTCGCCGTCGCTGTCGCCGTCCATCTTTGAGCGCGAAGGCGATGTCGGCATTGCCTACGGCATGGGCCTGACGGCCGAGAAAGTCGCGCAGCGCTGGAAGGTGAGCCGCGATGCGCAGGATGCCTTTGCACTGCAGTCGCACCAGCGTGCGCTGGCAGCGCAGCAGGCGGGGGATTTTGCCGCCGAGATCACGCCGATCACCGTGACCGACCGGGGGGTGGACATCGCCCGGGGTGAGGCGGTCAGCCGCTCGCGCACGGTGGAGCTCGATGAAGGCCCGCGCCCGGACACCTCGATCGAAGGCCTGGCCAAGCTGCGCACCGTGTTTGCGGCGCGCGGCTCGGTCACTGCCGGCAACAGCTCGCAGACCAGCGATGGCGCCGGTGCGCTGCTGGTGGTGAGCGAGGCGGCCCTCAAGCGCTTCAACCTGACGCCGCTGGCGCGCTTTGTCAGCTACGCCAGCAAGGGCGTGCCGCCCGAGATCATGGGCATCGGCCCGATCGAGGCGATCCCGGTGGCGCTGCGCCATGCGGGCCTGTCCTTGCAGGATATCGACTGGATCGAGCTGAACGAGGCCTTTGCCGCGCAGTCGATCGCGGTCATGCAGCAGCTGGGTATGGACCCGGCCAAGGTCAACCCCATGGGCGGCGCGATTGCGCTGGGTCACCCGCTGGGCGCGACGGGCGCCATCCGCGCGGCCACCGTCGTGCATGCGCTGCAGCGCAACAAGCTCAAATACGGCATGGTGACCATGTGCGTGGGCATGGGGCAGGGCGCGGCGGGCATTCTGGAGCGCGTCTAAACCGGCGCTGGCCACGGCATCTGTCGCCCACTGGGCTGCAACAGATGCCGTTGGCTGCTAATGTAGGGTGGCAGAAAATGCAACTGCAAGACAGGTCTTGAAAGGCTTGGTACGGGCACATGGCGTTTTCAGCGGATTCGAAAATTTCTGCGAAAGATGTCCGAATGAGTGAACTCTCCACCCCCAACGAACGCCATGCCTTTGACCGTGCGATGGCGATGCAACCCAGCGGCCAGAACCAGTATGCGGCGCAGGCCAGCCAGGACTACTGGAACATGGTGGGGCCCTACGGCGGCATAACAGCAGCCCAAGTGGCCCAGGCCGTGCTGCAGCACCCGCAGCGCCTGGGGGACCTGGTGGCGATCACCGTGAACTACGCCGGCGCCGTGGGCGAGCGGCCTTATGTGATCGAGGCCATTCCGGCCCGCACCAACCGCAGCACCCAGCACTGGATCATCACCCTGCGCGAGCAGGATGCCGAGGGCCAGTGGTCCACCACGACCACCGCGACCGCGATGACCGCAGTGGCGCGTGATACCTGGTCGGATGACGAGTACGCGATGCCCGAGGTGCCGCCTTCCAGCGCGGTGGAGCGCTACACCACCGATTTCCGCGTGGAATGGCTGAACCGCTACAACATCCGTCCGCTGCTGGGCGGCTATCCGACGGCGTGGGACGGCGCGAGCAGCCCGAGTCTGACTCGCATGTGGGTCAGTGACGAGCCCCCGCGCCCGCTCGATGTGCCGGCGCTCACCTCGCTGTGCGATGTCTTCTTTCCCCGCATCTGGCTGCGCCGTGCCAAGCGCGTGCCGGTGGGCACCGTGTCCTTGACGGTCTATGTGCATGCCAGTGCCGAGCAACTGGCAGCGGTGGGCAGCCAGCCGGTATTGGCCCAGGCGCAAGGCCAGGGCTTTCGGGATGGTTTTTTTGACCAGACTGCGCAGATCTGGTCCCCCCAAGGCGTTTTGCTGGCCACCAGCCACCAGCTGGTCTACTACAAGGAATAAGGCGCGCCAAATCCGGTTAGCATGCCAGCGTCTTCGGTGCGCGCCCTGGCCGTGGCCCGGGCTCAGTACCGACCCCTTTTTTGAGAGACTGTTATGACGATCCAATCCTCCTGCGACGATATCCGGGTGCTGGCCGAAGCGGGCATTTGCACCATCACCTTCAACCGGGTGGCCAAGAAGAACTCGCTGACCGGTGCCATGTACCTGGCCCTGGCAGAGATCTTGCAGCAGGCCGCCAGCAGCGCCGAGGTGCGCGTGGTGCTGTTCCAGGGTGATGCCTCGGTGTTCACCGCCGGCAATGACCTGGGCGACTTCCTCCATGGCCCCAAGCCCGATGACAATGCGCCGCCGTTCCAGTTCCTGCAGGCGTTGGCGGCCTTCCCCAAGCCCATCGTCGCGGCCGTCTGCGGCCCGGCCGTGGGCATTGGCACGACGATGCTGCTGCACTGCGACCTGGTCTATGCCGGTGACAACGCGATGTTCTCGCTGCCCTTCGTGAACCTGGGCTTCTGCCCTGAAGGCGCGTCGAGCCTGCTGCTGCCGCAGCTGATGGGCCACCAGCGCGCCTGCGAAGCCTTGCTGCTGGGCGACCCCTTCATGGCCGAGGCGGCACTGGAAGTGGGCCTGGTCAACCGCGTGGTGCCACCGACCGAATGCAACACCATCGCCCAGGCGCAAGCCGCCAAGCTGGCCGCCAAGCCGCTGGCCTCGCTGATGGCCAGCAAGCGCCTGCTCAAGAGCGGCCAGATGGCGGCCGTTCAGTCGCGCATCGCCGAAGAAGGCCGTGTGTTTGCCGATCTGCTGCAGCAGCCCGCTGCCAAAGAGGCGATGCAGGCCTTTATGGAAAAGCGCAAGCCCAACTTCAGCGGTCTGTGATCGCTGCTTGGGCGCCCTTGCCAGGGGCCAGCTTGCCAATGTGGCAGCCCTTCGCTGCCAGCAGCGCGCCAAACGCGGGCGAGCGCAGATAGGCCCATTCCACCGGCCGCTGCTGGCCAATGGCGTCGTCTGGCATCGGCGTTTGCGCCGGGTGGCACATCAACAAGCTGCCGTCTTGGCATTCGGCCAGCCATTGCGCCATCAGGCCGCCATAGGCGTCTTGCGTCGGCGCATCAAAACCATAGACGCCCGCAAAGCCCCGGTTCGTCGCCCAGTGCTGGCGCTGCAGCTGGTGGCTGAGGCGCCAGCCGCCCAGAAGCGCAATCGTGGCCGATTTGGCCTGCCAGCGCAAAGCGCCTGCAGGGGCCGTGGAGCGGATCCAGATCTGCCGCGCCGCTGCGCCATAGCGCGCTTCAAGTTCAGCCAGCATCGCTTTGCGCACGCCGGGCAGCTGGTGCACATGCTGGTGGCCATCCACATAGACGGGCGGCATGCCCAACGCATCCTCAAAGGCATCGAGCTGGCGGCGCCAGGCATCGCGCAGCGCAGCGGCAGACAGCCGGGCGGTATAGGCCTGGCTGAGAATGCGCGTGATGGGGGTATCGGGCGCTAGGCCATGGCCTTCGGTCAGGTTGAAATGCAGGCCCAGGTCCAGCTGGCCGCGCACAGCCGGCAAGGCGCGCGCCGCGTTGCGCCAGCCCGGCGCCGTGGTCATGCAGCTGGTGGCCGAGAGGCGGCCCAGCGCCGCCAGCTCCAGCACGGCGGCGTCGACAGCCGGGTGCAGCGCAAAATCGTCGGCGCAGAGGGTGATGTGTTTCATGGTGCTCAGTGCGGCGCAGCGTGGGCAAAGGCCCAGCATTTGGCCGCGGCAAAGGTGAATACCGCCACGACGACCAGCACCGCGACCAGGCTCCAGGCATAGTGCCAGTGCAGCTGGTGCAGTGCCAGGTAGTACAGCAGTTCATTGAGGGCGAAGGAGCTGCAGGCGACCAGAAAGAAGCGCGGCAGCGCCTGGGCATGCGGCGCCTTTTTATCGGCAAAGGTCAGCCAGGCGTGGCCGCTGTAGCTGACCACAAAGGCGACCAGAAAAGCCAGTACATTGGCCAGCAGCGGCGCCATGCCTGTGCTGCCCACCAAGAGCAGCACCACCAGCAAATGCGTGGCTGCTGCCGAGCCGCCCACGGCAATAAACTGCAGGCCCTGGGGCAGCCTGCGCAGGCGCTCGAGCGCAGCAGCGATCCGCAAGCTCAGGACTCCGGTGGCATCGGCGCGACCGGTGCTGGCGCGGTGGCGGATGCGGGCACATGCGGCGGGGCAGCGGGCTCGCTGCTCACGGGGCTGCGGTCGTCGTTGTTCGCCACGATGTACAAAGGCCGGCGCTTGACCTCGTCATAGATGCGGCCGATGTACTCGCCCAGCATGCCGATGGACATCAGCTGCACGCCGGAGAACAGCATCAGGCCGGCGGCCAAGGTCGGCCAGCCGTCGATGGGGTTGTCCAGCACGATGGTCTCGATGGTGATGTAGATGCCGTAGATGATGGCCATCACCGAGATGCAAAAGCCCACCAGGCTCCAGATGCGCAGCGGCAAGGTGGTGAACGAGGTCAGCCCCTGGAAGGCCAGCGCGAAGAGCCGGTGAAAATTGAAGCTGGACTGGCCGCTGCGCCGGCTGTCGGGCACAAAGGGCAGCGCCACGCTCTTGAAGCCGACCCAGGCGTACAGGCCCTTCATGAAACGGTTGCGCTCGGGCAGCTGGCGCAGCGCATCGACCACCTTGCGGTCCATGAGCCGGAAATCGCCCGCGTTCTCGGGGATATGCACGGCGTTGTCGCGGTTCATCAGGTAGTAGAACAGCCAGGTGCCCCAGCGCTTGGCCTTGGCCTCGCCGGCGCGGTCGGCAATCACGCCATAGACCATGTCATAGCCGCTCTGCCAGAGCTGCACCATCTCGGCAATCAGCGGCAGCGGGTGCTGAAAATCCGCATCGATCAACAGCACCGCATTGCCGCGTGCATAGTCGAGCCCGGCGGTCATCGCCGCTTCCTTGCCAAAATTGCGCGCCAGCTGGATGTAGTGCAGCGGCAGCTGCTGGCCCAGGCGCTGGGCCACCTCGTCGGTCGCATCCTTGCTGCCATCGTTGACCAGCACGATCTCGCAATCGACGGACAGCGCACGCACCGTCTCGTACAAGGCGGGCAGAAAGGCTTCCAGGTTGCTGGCTTCGTTATAGGCGGGCACCACGCAGCTCAGGCGCAAGGGCGGCCGGGGCGCCGTGCGGGCGGTGGGCGGAGCGGGGGGCAGGGTGTCAGGCATAGATGGGCTGTATTTGCGCGCAGTCTAGCGCATGGCGCAGCGGCATCCCAGCAGAATCTGCGATTGCCGTGCCGGGCACTTGACTGCATACTGCGGTGGATGAGCACCGCCACCTTGCCCACCCCGCGCCTCGAAGCACCAGCCTATGTCTCTATGCAGGGCCTGGATAACGCCTATGTTGAAGGCCTGCGCGACATTTTTGAAGAGCGCATCGTCTTCAACAAGCTCTTGGGGCTCAAGCTCCAGACCGTGCAGGACGACGCGGTCTGGGCCAGCCTGGAGATGCGCAATGAACTGATCGGCCACTTTGGCCTGCAGCGGGTGCATGGCGGCGTCATCAGTGCCAGCCTGGATGCGCTGGGCGGCATCGCGGTGATGGCGGCCTCCGGCGCCAAGCATGTGGGTGAGCCGGTGATGCAGCGCCTGATGCGTTTTGCCAAGCTGGGCACCATTGATTTGCGGGTCGACTACCTGCGCCCCGGCACCCATGGCCCCTTTGGGCTGCAGGCCCGGGTGCTGCGGCTGGGCTCACGCGTGGCGACGACGCGCTCGGATTTTTGCGACAGCAGCGGCCAGGTGCTGGCCACGGCCACGGCGGCCTATATCGTGTCCTGATGCGGGCTGGCGGCGCTGTTGCGATGTTGGGAAATGTGAGATTTGTCCGACCGATGAAAATATTGATAGGAAAGGCCGCCATAGTTGCCGCCTGTTACGACTAGTGTCAAATTTTGTGAACACCCTAGCTATAAATTGAATAGCATGTAGAAGCTTTTCACAAGGAGAACCGATGGCTGTACAAAACCCTTTTTTCGGCGGACGCCGTGACAATGACTCTTCCGCCTCCAAGTTCATGGGAGGCAATGCCTCCAGTACATCGGGCAGCACCTTGCCCAGTACGGCGGCGGGCTCGGCCAGCTCCGTGCTCGGCGGCAACCTGAGCGGCCACAAGGCCGATGAGCCCAGCAACCCTTCTCCTACCTCTTCCTATACCAGCACTGTGACCACTGATACCACCGCCGGCACCGGCAGCAAACTGACTGTTGGCCCCAATATCAAGCTCAAGGGCGTTGAGATCACCGATTGCGACACCTTGGTGGTGGAAGGCACGGTCGAGGCCACGATGGATTCGCGCGTGATCCAGATCACTGCAGAAGGCGCCTTCCGTGGCTCGGCGGAAATCGACATTGCCGAGATCCATGGTGAATTCGAAGGCAACCTGACCGTGCGCGACAAGCTGGTGATTTTTGGCAGCGGCCGTGTGCATGGCAAGATCCGCTACGGCAAGGTCATCATCGAAGAAGGCGGCCAACTGACCGGCGAGATCGAGTGCTCCAACAGCACGCGCAAGCCCGTGGCCGCCAGCACCACCGCTACCAAGACGGAAAAGCCGGCTGAAAGCCTGGCTTGATCGCTGAGGCCCCGGCCTCCCGCTTGTGAAAAAGCCGCTGCAGCGCAGGTTTGCGTTGCAGCGGCTTTGGTGTTTTTAGGCCGGTCGCTGACCCGTGGCCGGTCAGACCGGCAGCGGAGGCACGGTGCGGGGGTGGCCTTCGTCGTCGATGGCGACATAGGTCAAGGTCGCCTCGGTTACCTTGAAGAACTGGCCTTGCTTGGACAGGCGCTCGGCAAACACCTCGACCTGGACCGTCATCGACGTCGTGCCCACGCGCACCAGCTTGGCGTAGAACGACAGGATGTCGCCCACGCGCACGGGCTGCTTGAAGATGAATTCATTGACCGCCACGGTGACGGTGCGGCCGCGCGAGTGGCGCAGCGGCAGCACCGAGCCGCCCAGGTCCACCTGCGACATGACCCAGCCGCCAAAGATATCGCCGTTGGCATTGCAGTCGGCAGGCATGGGAACCACGCGCAAAACCAGCTCTTTGTCCTGGGGAAGCGCGTTGGATGCGGTGCGTGGGGTATTCATGGTCACAATGGAGGTCTATAACAAACCCACCATTGTCTCCGATGCGACGTTATGCCGAGGCGCCCGCCGCCACAAGCCCTACCCCTAGTGATGGAAAAAATCTGACCGCTGGCGACGGCCGTACCTTGAAGCGGCTGCTGCCCTATCTCTGGACCTACAAATGGCGCGTGCTCGCGGCCCTGGTGCTGATGGTGGGGGCCAAGGTGGCCAATGTCGGGGTGCCGGTGCTGCTCAAGCATGTGGTCGATGCGCTCGATATCCGGCCCGGTCAGCCACAGGCCTTGCTGGTGGTGCCGGTGGGCCTGCTGCTGGCCTATGGGGGCCTACGGCTTTTGACCTCGGTATTTGGCGAGCTGCGCGAGCTGGTGTTCTCCAAGGCCACGCAGGGCGCCGCGCGCGCAATTGCGCTGCAGACCTTTGAGCATCTGCATGCGATGAGCCTGCGCTTTCACCTCGAGCGCCAGACCGGTGGCATGACGCGCGATATCGAGCGCGGCGTCAAAGGGGTCGAATCCCTCATCTCGTACTCGCTCTACAGCATCGTGCCCACCTTGATCGAGCTGGCGCTGGTGCTCGGCATCCTGGCCGTGCAGTTCGATATCTGGTTTGCCATCATCACCATCATCGCGCTCACGGTCTACATCACGTACACCGTCGTGGTCACCCAGTGGCGCACGCATTTTCGGCGCGAGGCCAACCTGATCGACTCCTCGGCGCACAGCAAGGCGATCGACTCGCTGCTGAACTACGAGACGGTGAAGTACTTCAACAACGAGGCCTTCGAGGCCCAGCGCTACGACGGCGATCTGGAAAAACTGCGCCGCTCGCGCCTCAAGAGCCAAAGCAGCCTGAGCCTGCTCAACAGCGGCCAGCAGCTGATCATTGCCGTGGCCTTGGTCGCGATGCTGTGGCGTGCCACCCAGGGCGTCGTCGATGGCAGGCTGAGCCTGGGCGATCTGGTGATGATCAATGCCTTCATGATCCAGCTGTACATTCCGCTCAATTTTCTGGGTACCTTGTACCGCGAGATCAAGCAAAGCCTGACCGACCTGGACCGCATGTTTGTGCTGATGGACCAGCAGCGCGAAGTGGCCGATGCCCCGACCGCCCAGCCGCTGACGCTGCAGGCCGAGCCCGAGCTGCGTTTTGACGACGTGTATTTTGCCTACCACCCCGGCCGCCCCATTTTGCAGGGCCTGAGCTTTGTCGTGCCTGCCGGCAAGACCGTCGCCGTGGTGGGCCCCTCGGGCGCTGGCAAATCCACCTTGGCGCGGCTGATCTTTCGTTTTTACGATGTGCAGTCGGGCGCCATCCGCATTGCGGGCCAGGACATCCGCGATCTGACGCAGGACAGCCTGCGCCGCGCCATCGGCATCGTGCCGCAGGACACCGTGCTGTTCAATGACACCGTCGCCTACAACATCGCCTATGGCCGGCCCGGCGCCTCGCAAGAGGAGGTGGTGCAGGCCGCGCAGGCCGCGCGTATCCACACGATGATCGCCGCCTCACCCGAAGGCTATGCCACCCGGGTGGGCGAGCGTGGGCTCAAACTGTCAGGCGGCGAAAAGCAGCGCGTGGCCATTGCCCGCACCTTGCTGAAGAACCCGCCGATCCTCATCTTTGACGAGGCCACCTCGGCGCTGGACTCGGCCAACGAGCGCGCCATCCAGCAGGAGCTGCAAAAGGCCGCACAGGGCAAGACCACCTTGGTGATTGCCCACCGCCTGTCCACCGTGGTGGATGCGCATGAGATTTTGGTGATGGACGCCGGCCGCATTGTGGAGCGCGGCACCCATGCGCAGCTGCTGGCGCTGGGCGCGCGCTATGCGAGCATGTGGGCACTGCAGCGCAACCAGGCGCAGCAATAGGGCTGAAGCCGGTTTAGCGCTTGCTGCGCGAGAGCCGCTTGGCGTTGCTCACCGCCTTGGCGTGGACGGGTGTGATGCCGGCATTGAGCACATCGGTGACGGCCCGTACCTGCTGCGTGACCATGCGCGAAGTGGCCTTGCCCACGCCAAACGCTGCGAGCGGATTGCTGCTGCTGGGGGTGAGCAGCCCGGGGGCCGTGTACAGGCTGGCGGCGGTCTGCCAATAGGCCGTGCAGGCCTGGGTCCACATGCCGATCCAGGATTCGTAGAAGGCGGCGACCTTCTCGTTGCCCATGCGGTAGAACTCCTGCTGGTCGCGTGCCGAGGGCTGGGAGCCCGCGAGCATCATGCGGCCGACGCGCTGTGCGACCACCTGGGGAGCAGCCAAGCTGAGCTCCAGGCTTTTGGTGGCCAGATTCTGGACCTTGGCTTGGGTAGTGTGTTGGGCAGTCATGGCTTCCACTGTGGGGTTGGTAGAGTGGAAATTGTAGAGAGCTTGCAAGAATGCTGCATTGCAACAATTTCACCAGCCTGCATCCATGGTTATTAATTAAGCTATTGAATAAAAAAGAATATTTCTATTTTTGCACCATGGTTGTGCAGTAGGCGCAACGCTTGCCATGGCCTAGGACTGCGCATTGTTTGCAATGCCTTGTGCGTCCTGTTGCTGCAGTGCCGCCAACTCCTCGTCGCTGAAGACGCGCGAGCGCGTATGGAAGGCCTTGCCCTCGGGCCCTTCGAGCGAGAAGGTGCCGCCGCCATGGGTGTCGATCACATCGATGATCAGCTGGGTGTGCTTCCAGTACGCATACTGGGAGG
Organism: Comamonas sp. B-9; assembly: GCF_000410635.1. Classification (NCBI taxonomy): domain Bacteria; kingdom Pseudomonadati; phylum Pseudomonadota; class Betaproteobacteria; order Burkholderiales; family Comamonadaceae; genus Comamonas; species Comamonas sp. B-9. Next base: position 3,108 of record NZ_KE148679.1, on the reverse strand, counting down.
TGCTCATGTAAAACGGGCAACCGCCTATATCGCCCAGATAGACATCGCCCTGGCCAATGGTCAGCTCGCCGAGCAAATAGCAGTTGGCCGCGCTGTTGTCGCAGCAGCCGCCCGATTGGTGAAACATCAGGCCGGGGCCATGCTTGTCTTTGAGCAAGGCAATCAGCGCTTGCGCGGCCGGCGTGGCCACCACTTTTTCCACAACCATGTTGCTGTCTCCGGTGATGGCAGGCAAGGCATGGGCCATGCCTGCCGGTAGGGGTGGATTTGCACAGACCGGTGTGCGTGGCCCCAGTCCAAAGCGCCATGGCGCCCTGGGCCGGGCACACCGCCCAGCACACCGTTCTATTAGAAGAAGCCCAGCTTGTTTTCGGAGTAGGACACCAACAGATTCTTGGTCTGCTGGTAGTGGTTGAGCATCATCTTGTGGTTCTCACGGCCGATGCCGGACTCTTTGTAGCCGCCAAAGGCAGCGTGGGCGGGGTAGTGGTGGTAGCAGTTGGTCCAGACGCGGCCGGCCTTGATCGCGCGGCCCATGCGGTAGGCCAGGTTGCCGTTGCGCGTCCACACACCTGCGCCCAGGCCGTACAGCGTATCGTTGGCCAGCTCCAGCGCTTCTTCTTCGGTCTTGAAGGTGGTGACAGCCAGCACCGGGCCAAAGATCTCTTCCTGGAAGATGCGCATCTTGTTGTGGCCCTTGAACACCGTGGGCTGCACATAGTAGCCGCCGTCCAGATCGCCGCCGAGCTTGGCTTCGGCGCCGCCGATCAGCACCTCGGCGCCTTCCTGGCGGCCCAGGTCCAGGTAGCTGCTGATCTTGATCAGCTGCTCCTTGCTGGCCTGCGCGCCCATCATGCTGTCGGTGTCCAGCGGGTTGCCGTGCTTGATGGCAGCAATGCGCTTGAGCACCTTTTCCATGAAGCGGTCATAGATGGACTCATGGATCAGCGCGCGGCTCGGGCAGGTGCAGACCTCGCCCTGATTGAAGGCGAACAGCACCAGGCCTTCGATCGCCTTGTCGAGGAAGGCGTCGTCCTGGTCCATCACATCGGCAAAGAACACATTGGGCGACTTGCCGCCCAGCTCCAGCGTTGCGGGGATCAGGTTGTTGGCAGCAGCCTGGGCGATGACGCGGCCGGTGCTGGTCGAGCCGGTAAAGGCAATCTTGGCGATGCGCTTGCTGTTGGCCAGCGGCATGCCGGCCTCACGGCCATAGCCGTTGACCACGTTGAGCACGCCGGCGGGCAGCAGGTCTTCGATCAACTCGATGAGGATCAGCAGGCTGATGGGGGTGGATTCTGCGGGCTTGAGCACCACGCAGTTGCCCGCAGCAATGGCGGGGGCCAGCTTCCAGGCAGCCATCAGGATGGGGAAGTTCCAGGGAATGATCTGGCCGACGACGCCCAGCGGCTCGTGGTAGTGGTAGGCCACCGTCGTGCTGTCGATCTCGCTGATACCGCCTTCCTGCGCCCGCAGCGCGCCGGCAAAGTAGCGGAAATGGTCGGCCGACAGCGGAATGTCGGCATTGAGCGTCTCGCGGATCGCCTTGCCGTTGTCCACGGTCTCGGCGTAGGCCAGCAGTTCGGTATTCGCGTCGATGCGGTCGGCAATCTGCAGCAGCACATTGGAGCGCTCGGTCGCCGACTTCTTGCCCCAGGCGTCGGCCGCGGCATGGGCGGCATCCAGTGCCAGCTCCACATCTTCGGCGGTCGAGCGTGCGGCCTGTGTGTAGACCTGGCCGTTGATCGGCGAGATCACATCAAAGTACTGGCCTTTGACGGGCGCCTTCCACTGGCCGCCAATGAAGTTGTTGTACTGCTTTTTGTAGCTGATCTTGGCGCCCGATTGGCCGGGAAATACGTATTGCATGGTGTGTCTCCTTGGAAATGGATATCGCAAGCTGATTCGTGCCGGATGCAAGCAGGAAAAGGCACGAGTCACACCAGATATATCAAGATGCATGCCAGGCCTGATTTCGTGCCAAGTGGTTGATTTGTTTGAGCTTGCTGTGAAGCCCGGACAGCGGATGGAACAGCGCTGGACAAGGCAGGTGTTCCAATCTGGAACAGTCGGACAGCGGCATGGCTATTCACGGCGACCCGGCGCGGCCGCTTTCCTATACTGTCCCCATGGGCCTGCGCAGACAGGCTTGCAAGGAGACAACATGGATCCCCAGATCACCTCCCAGGTGCTGCGCCAGGCACGGGTGCATTTGTTGGCACATGGTGAATGCCCGCCCGGGGCCGTGCAGGCGCGCATTGCCAGCTCCTGGCAGCGCAGCCTGCGCGCGGGGGTGCAGCCGGTCGGCCGGGGGTCTGGCGGTGACCCGCTCACCGGCTCCGAAATGCGCCAGGTGCTCACGCGCAGCGAAGACCTGCTCGCCATTGCCCGGCCGGTGATGGACTATGTGTTCGAGCAGATCCAGGACAGCCACAGTATGGTCATCCTGGCCAACGCCCAAAGCACCTTGCTGCACACCTTGGGTGACGCCCCTTTCCTGAACAAGGCCGAGCGCGTGGCGCTGCGCAGTGGCGCGATCTGGACCGAAGAGGCGCGCGGCACGAATGCGATTGGCACGGCGCTGGTGGAAGCCACGCCGCTGCGCGTCGAAGGCGCGGAGCACTTTCTGGAGGCCAACAGTTTTTTGAACTGCGCAGCCTCGCCCATCTTCAGCGCCCAGGGCCAGCTGCTGGGCGTGCTCGATATCTCTGGCGACCAGCGCCTGGCCCAGGCCCATACCTTGGGGCTGGCCACCACCGCTGCCCGCATGATCGAAAACCGCTGGCTGCTGGCACGCCACCAGCGCGACTGGCGCATGCATTTCCACACCCAGGCCGAAGGGGTGGGCACTGCCGGCGAAGGCATTCTGGCGCTGGCGCCCGATGGCTTGCTGCTGGGCGGCAACCGCACCGCCATGCAAAGCCTCAAGATCGCTGCCGCCGACTGGGGCCATCTGCACTGGGACGATATCAGCGCGATGCCGCTGCGCGACTGGCTGGCCCGGGGCCACACCCAGACCGAGCGCCTGCATCTGGCGGCCCTGCACACCGGCCGCAGCGTGTTTGCGCGCCTGGTGTTGCCCCAGGCGGCGCAGGCCACGCCGGTGGC
>NZ_KE148678.1:915-1156 GCF_000410635.1 Comamonas sp. B-9 | reverse complement strand
CATTGCCGCGCTGGGCGCCGTGCTGCGCGCGCTGCAGGACGGCAGCAGCTTTGCCAGCGCCACCACGATGGCGGGCCACCGCAGCCAGCTCGAAGCCGCACTGCGCGAGGCCTTTGCCGGCCTGGTGTTCAATGCGCCCCCGGCGCTGTGCCTGCCCACCACGTTGAATTTTGCCGTGCCGGGCCTCAGCGCCAAGCTGCTGCTCGATCTGTTTGATGCTGCCGGCCTGCGGGTGAGTGGC
>NZ_KE148678.1:281-904 GCF_000410635.1 Comamonas sp. B-9 | reverse complement strand
CGGCCTGCAGTGCCAGCAAGGCCCAGCCCAGCTATGTGCTCGAGGCCATGGGCCTGCCCGCCTGGCAGACGGCTGCTGCGGTGCGCATGTCCTTTGGCGCGGCCGACCCGGCCGAGATGATTGCCGAGGCCTGCCAGCGCATCCGCGCCTGCGGCGCGGCACTGCGCGCGAACTGTCTGGTGGAAGCGCCTGACGACACCGCCCATGGCACAGCCCCGCTGCTGACGCGCTTTGTCGTTGACGGCGCCTGCTGCTACCTGCTGGCCGATGCTGCCAGCCAGCGCTGTGTGGTCGTCGATCCGCTGCCCGAGATGGTCGAGCGCCTGGCGCAATGGCTGCGCTGCCGGGGCTTTACCCTGGCGGCCGTGCTCGATACCCACAGCCATGGCGACCATGCCTCATCGGCGGCCGAGCTGCGCGCTGCCGTGCCCGCTGCGCTGCAAGCCACGGGCGCGGTCGATACGCTGGGCTGGCCCCAAGGCGCCACGCAGATCACGCTGGGCGCCTACCGCTTAAGCCGCCTGGCGCTGCCCGGCCACACCGAAGACTCCACCGCCTACCTGCTGCATGAAGGCACTCAGCTGCAGCTGGCACTGGTGGGCGATACCGTGCTGCCCGGCGCG
>NZ_KE148678.1:0-217 GCF_000410635.1 Comamonas sp. B-9 | reverse complement strand
CTGTTGGCCCAGACCGTGGGCCCGCAGACCCTGCTGCTGCCCGGCCATGACTATGACAACCGCTTTGCCTGCACCTTGGCCGTTGAAGCTGCTGCCCAGCCGCTGCTGGCCGGCGTGCTGCAGGGCCAGCTCGATGCCGCGGCCTTTGCCGCTGCCAAGGCCGTGCTGGAGCAGAACCTGGCCCCCACCGCCTACCAGACGATGGCCTGCGGCGCCC